>JAVHLM010000007.1 GCA_031082125.1 Candidatus Eremiobacterota bacterium | reverse complement strand
GAATCCCTGATCGGGATCGTCTGGAATGAGTGATCGAATTGGCTGGAATACACAGGTAGCAACGCCTCGTATGCCAAACCAAGTGCTAAAACCCCACTGTGAACCAGGTAGCAACGCCTCGTATGCCAAACCAAGTGCTAAAACCCCGCTGTGAAGCAGGTAGCAACGCCTCGTATGCCAAACCAAGTGCTAAAACCCCGCTGTGAACCAGGTAGCAACGCCCCTTATGTTTGACGACGTTGCCCGACACCGAGTAAAAGAATCCAGCAGGCAATGTCGTCAAACATACATTTGACGAAACACCATGCCAAAACAGATAAAAGAAAAACCTCGCGAATAAGCCATTTCAGCCATTGCCCCGCCGCCATGGAAAAAGCAGGAGATTCCCCCTTTTCATGAAATACTATCTATCACGGCAGGCCTGCTGCCGCAGACGAGCCTGGAAGGAGCGCGGCACTTCGTGGAGCAGGGGAAAAAAATAGAGGCACTGAGATACTATTACCGGGATGACTTCATAAACTACCTCTCCGTGGAAAGAAACCTCTCTCCCCGGACCCTTAAGGAATATCAGCATGACCTCTCGATCTTCTTCAAATTCTTCGCTCCGCACTTCGAGCAGGAACTTACCCTTGCCACCATCGATGAGCGGACCATAAGGGAATTTCTCACTTACCTGAAAGTAAAGCTCCGTTATTCCTCAAAGGCCCTCAACAGGAAGCTGGCAACACTGAAATCCTATTTCCGCTTCCTTAAAAAGGAGGGCTACATCGAAACCTCTCCTGTTGCCGAGATCAAGTGCGCGAAGCTTGAAAAGCATCTTCCCCGCGTTCTCAATGAAAAAGAAGTTGAAATACTGCTCGACGCCACCGAAGACGAGCCCCTTCAGGAAAAGGCTTCCACGCCACAGACACCCGAGGACAAATTCATATTTTTTCGAAACCATGCCATTATGGAGCTTTTTTACGCGACGGGGATGCGGATCAGCGAGCTCACCGGCCTCAATCTTGAAGACATCGATTTTGACAACATGATGATCCGTGTCACCGGCAAAGGCAACAAGCAGCGCCTTGTCCTGATGAACCAATCCGCTATCGCAGCGCTGAAGGCCTACCTGCTGATTCGCCCAAAAATACGTTCGAATGCGGTCATGGTGAGTAGAAAAAATGTTCGACTCACGGTCCGAGCCGTGCAATATATGTTTTCGAAACACCTTAGAAAGTCCGGCATCAACAAGGTGGCCTCACCCCACACGCTCCGCCATTCCTTTGCGACTCACCTCCTTGAGGGCGGATCAGACCTGATGACCATCAAGGAGCTCCTTGGACACGAAAATCTCTCCACCACGCAGATATATACCAACATATCAATGAAGCGCATGAGAGAAGTCTATAAGGAGTGCCACCCCAGGAAGTAGCCATAATGTAACATTTTTGTTACAGGAGAAATGCTGCTGCCCCTTTACTGAGGCCTGTCATGGCGTTATGATCAAAGCAGAGATCTTTATATAAAAGGAGATGGCGCTGATGGACAACCTTCAGTCATCGAACATTCAGGCACATTTGAACAGGATCCAGCAGGAAGGGGGGAAAACGGCGGCAAGCCTCTTCGGCGCCGCCACCTCAGGGAAAGCTGATGAGGAGCGCCACAAAACCTCGGCCGACCCCCAGGAGAAAGTTGAGCTGAGCCAGGGCCGCCAGGCACCGGGCATCTCGAAAGAAGACAAAGCGCCCGCTTTAAAAAAAGGGCCTGACAGGGCTCCATCGCCCGTTGGTCCCGCAGGAGAGCAGAAGAGTGACCGTCAGCCTGCAGAAATCCTTAAAGAAGGCCCCCCGATGTCCGAGGAATCACTCAGGGCGGCGGAAGCCATTGTGCGCGAGCAGATAAAGGGAGAAAAGACCAAGTCCGATATGACGAAAGTGAAGAAACTGGGCGAGCCGAAGCTCCTTGACATGAGGCTTGAAGAATCCGAGGGTCCCCTGGACATCCACGACGAGCTCACCAAAAAGCCCCTGGAGCCGCAGATAGAAGAATAAATTGCCTCTCCCCTATTCTCTTATCTGGGCCTGCATATAGTGGCGATGGACGGCCGTCACCGCCACGCTGAGGGTTTCACCGATCCTGTTGCCGCCCATGGCAATTTCCATGACCTTCTGCCTGAACACGGCGAGGCCGTTCTGAAAATTATTCCCGAAAATATCCAGAATTGTCACTTCCATCTCATCACCGGCAGCAATCTTCACGAGAGGCACTTCGGCCTTTTTACCCTGGATCTCCTCAATTTTCACCTTCTCAATATGGCCATCCACAAGGGCACAGAGGTGGATCGTCTTTTCCGTTGCCTTTTCGAGCCGGTCAAGGTCCTCCCCTTCCCAGCCGAGAAGCTCAGTGGCAAGCTTCGGGCTCACTTCCACAAGGATGCTCTCGCAGGGAGTCTGAAAGGCCAGTTTCCTGATCTCCCGCTCGCACTGGATTCTCATCGTCTTCAGTGAGTTCACCCTGCCCCTGCCTGCACAGTAAGGGCATGGCTCCCTGAGATACTCATCGATGTCCCTGTTCATCCTCTTCCTGGTGAGCTGCACAAGGCCCAGTTCGGTGATTCCGACGAGGTGAGTCTTGGTCCTGTCGAGCTTGAGGTGCTCGGCAAGCTCGGCGAGAACTCGCTGCCTGTCTTCAGCACGCTCCATATCGATGAAATCTATGATGATGATTCCTCCCAGGTCGCGCAATCTCAGCTGCCGCGCTATTTCCGGCACCGCCTCAAGGTTGGTCTTCAGGATGGTATCTGCAAGGCTTGTCTTGCCTATGAATTTGCCGGTGTTGATGTCAATGACCGTGAGGGCTTCTGTCTTGTCGATGATGAGATATCCTCCTGAATCGAGCCATACCTTCCTGCGGAGAGCCTTTTCAATCTCTGCCTCCAGGCCGTATGCCTCAAAAAGGGAGCGCCTGTCGTTGAAAAGATGCATCCGCGACTTGAGACGCGGGGAGATGATGTCAATGAGTTCCGAAACTTTTTCATACTCGCTTTTTGAATCAATGATGAGCCTGTCCACCTCAGGCGTGAAGATATCCCTTATTATCTTGTATACAAGGGTAAGCTCCTGGTGAATGAGGGCTGGTGCCCTGTTCTTTTTGGAGGTGTTCTGTATTTTTTCCCAGAGCTTGACAAGAAACTGAAAGTCCTTCTCAAGATCCTCCTGATCCCTTCCCTCGGCGGCGGTCCTCACTATAAGGCCGAACTCGCTGGTCCTTATGGATTCCGCCATCTTCTTGAGGCGCTCCCTCTCCTTTTCATCTTCTATCCTCCTGGAGACACCTATGTATTGCGCCGTCGGGAGCAGCACCAGGTATCTGCCGGGGAGGGTTATATGGGTGGTGACGCGGGCGCCCTTCGTGCCTATGGACTCCTTGATGATCTGCACAAGCGTCTCCTGGTTCACCTTCAGAATGTCCTTGATGGAGAGATGGCGGACATCAATGGACTCGTCTTCACCAAGGATTGCCGATGCGTCATCCATGCAAAGGAAGGCGTTTCGCTCAAGGCCAATGTCCACGAAGGCTGCCTGCATTCCGGGAAGGATATTGGCCACCTTGCCCTTGTAGATGCTGCCTATGAGGCGTTCTTCCCGGGCAAAAGAGATCTCCATGAGCTGGCCGTCTTCCAGGATGGCCACCCTGGTCTCAAGGTCATCGATACTTATCAGGATCTCTTTAAACATTGGCCTCCTGGGTTTCCTTTTTCAACGCTCTCCCCTCAAGGTGGAACATGAAGGTGCTCCCCTTCCCCACGGTGCTCTTCACCGATATCTCCTGGCCGTGGGCCTCCATGATCTTCTTGATGATGAAAAGCCCCAGGCCTGTTCCCTGCTTCTCGCCCTTGAGCTGGGCAAATTTCAGAAACAGTCGGGGGATCTCTTCCTCGGGGATGCCTTTGCCCGTATCATCGATAGAGATCCGCACTTTATCCTGGTCCCATTCGCCTATGAGGGTGATAGTCCCCTTCTCGGGGGTAAATTTTACGGCGTTGCTGATGAGGTTGGTAATCACTTCCTTGATCTTTTCCTTGTCGCCATGAGCCACGTACTGGTGATCAATCTGAGTGGCCAGGTTGATCTTCTTATGGGAGGTAATTGGGAGAAACATCTCGTGGAGCTCATCAAAAAGCTCATTCACGCTGAAATCGTACATGCTATACTGCATCTGCCCGCTTTCCAGGCGGGAGCTTGAGAGGATATTACTGATAAGAATCTGGAGGGTCTTGCCGCCTCTCATTATCGCCTCGGCGAAATCCTTCTGCTTCTTGTTCAGCTCGCCAAGCTTGGGATTGGTGAGCAGCTCCGAGTAGCCCATGATGGAAGCAAGGGGGCTCTTGAGATCGTGGGTTATCGTGGCAAGAAACTCCTCTTTCATCTTCTCGATCTCTTTCTCTCTCGTGATATCCCTGAAAACGACGAGGCTGCCGCTCACCTGCTTCCCTTTCCCATAGACAGGGGCCGCCGTAATGTAGGCAGGGACCCTCTCGCCATTTTTCGACATTATGAATACGTTCTCAATGTCAGACTCCTTCTTTTCCCCTTTCACCGCGCACATGCGGATATAGCATTCCTTTTCGCACTTCTCATAGTCAACGTTCTGGCACTTTATGAAGAGGGAGCATTCTTTTCCTATGGTCTCCGAGGCGGCCCAGCCGGTAATCTTGAAGGCACCCTTGTTCCACGTGAGAACCTTTCTATCCTTGTCGGTAGTGTAAACTCCCTCGGGCATGCTGTCGAAAAGCACTTCAAGCTGGTTCTTCTCGCTGAAGATATCTTCAAGAAGATTGATGCTCTCGATATTGAGGGAGATCATATTCCTGAAAATATCAATCCACTGTGATTCTTCCCTGGTCCACTCTTTGACTTTCTTTGAGAGAAAGACGACGGCGCCGATTGTCCGCTCTTTCCCAAGCAGCGGTGCCCAGTAAAGGGACATCACGCTCCCCGCATCGAGAAAGGGGCCGAAAAGCTTTTTCTGGGAGCTCATCGCAAGGTTTCCGATCTGGAATGATGACTCAAGGAGCTTGTGCTCGCCCACTTTTTGCTGCGGGAATATAAGGTCCTTCAGCTCCACTTCCTGGAACCTGCCGGGCGAAGACTCGGCAAGGATCTGGACGTTCTCCTGAAAGGTGTCGGTAATGTCCACATCCAGAAAAATCCCGCTGAAGATTGAAGGGACAAGGCTCCCCGTCTCTCTGTGGTAAAGGTAGAAGATCACGCCGTCAACCTCAAAGAGGACCTTCACTGTCTCAAATACATTCTGAAGGACCGAGCGTTTGTCTTTACTGGAGAGATCGACTACAGAGGCAAGGTTCTTGGAAGTGTTCCAGAGGGCTACGATGAAATTGAGCCTTATATCGAGGGTCTTGTAGAGCTCCGCATTCTTTATGGCTCTTGCGGCTTCGTGAATGATAGCGGTAAGAAAGGTGAGGCTCTTCTCGGTATAGGCGTCTGCTTCAGCGCTCCAGAGGCATATGCTCCCGTATACCTCGTTCTCAACGGCAATAGGCATATAGAGCGCCGACCGTGTCTGCGTAGAGGCCGCTATGCTTGAAAAGCGGGGATCCTGCGATATGTCATTCACTATAATGGCCTCGTTGCGCCTGATGGCAATTCCCGGCATGCACGTCGAGGCATCTTCGGCCTGTTTCTCCATGGCCTCCTTGTAGTGGCCGTCAGCGGTGGCGCAGTAAATCTCCTTTTTCTGCTTGTCGTCAATAAAGATGCCGGCGGTCTGGAAACCAAGAAACTCCTTGATGGTACCCAGGATATGGGAGAGGATCTCCTGGAGCTCGAGAGTCTGGGTGAAGGTCTTTGAAATCTTTAAAATCGTATCACTGTGGCGGATCTCACGGTCGAGCATCTGCCGCACCTGCTCTATCTCTGCCTTTTCGCCTTCAAGCTTGTGGTGGGACGTATCCAGGGTAGAGATGCTCTTCCTGAGCTCCATGACCTCCTTGTCCCGGCGTTTCAGATCCTTCCTGTTCTCGGCAAGGAAATAATTTACCACGACGGCTATTATGACATAATAGGCAATTCTCCCGAAAGTCTCAGGGCTGAGGAGATTCTGGAAAGAGAGGGTTTTCAGAAAAGCCGCCGCGACTTCCAGCACGGCGATGATAAGGACCATGAGGAGGGCCTCGTAGATTTCAAAGGTGAGGCTCACGGCAATGAGGGGAAAAAGATAGAGCAGAGAAAGAATGGTAAGGTTGGCCTTGGGGCCGAGCTCAAC
The DNA here is from genome assembly GCA_031082125.1 of Candidatus Eremiobacterota bacterium. Classification (NCBI taxonomy): domain Bacteria; kingdom Bacillati; phylum Vulcanimicrobiota; species Vulcanimicrobiota bacterium. The sequence goes on along the minus strand of JAVHLM010000007.1, from coordinate 267,967 downwards.
AATATAGAAGGTGATAAGGAACGTAAAACCGGTGAGAATGAGAAAGAAAAGGATCGAATCCACTTTCGCCCGCCTTGTGGGAATGACCAGAATGAGGTTAAGAAGGGCAAAAGCGCCAAGTATTCCTGCGATGACGGGCCATCTCAGCCTGGCATCGGGGGTGGACCAGGCAAAATAGGCCATAAGCAGCAGAAGAAACCAAATAAATACAGAAACTCGCTTCTTGGCAAGCTCAAAAAATTCCACAAAGTTCTCCGGATTCTTGTATATTAATTAATTAATGCTAATTATGTGCTTCTACTGGCAAGTATCTCTCCTTATTCAATCTCCAAGGGGAAAATACCTTTCGAAAGAGTGAAAATAAGGGTGAGAATACCTCTAAGGGGCATCCCAGAGGCTCCCCTTCTTCACGTAAAGCCCTGTCCTCTCGACCTGGCACTCAAGATATGCCAGGCCCCTTTTTTCAAAAAAATCAAGAATGTCCTGGGGCTTTGCCGACGCGGTACCCGTTATTTTCAGCCGGGCCTCAAGCACCACTATCTCTCCCTCGGTGGAGAGCACCTCGAGTGATGCTACCAGAGGCCTTACGTCCAGTTCCTTACCCTTTCGTGCCGCCATAATTTCCGGGCTCCCCATGAGATCGGCGACCACCGCGGGAACAGAGCAGGCAGAGGTGACATCACGGCACAGCAATGTCATGCGATAAGAGGCCATGTGAATACTCTCAGAAAGTGGCTCCCCGCCGAGAGGGAACTCTTTCAGCTCAAAGATGCTGATGCCGCGGGGAAGGCTTTCCTGAAGCCTTCTCTTCCCCTCGGCGGGATCGAGGGCCTCTCTGAGATCAATATCGATCCATTCGGCCTTGCTCGTGTAACCAAGCGAAAGGGCCGGACCGGGTGAGAGGCGCATCCTGGGATGAAAGCCTTCAGTGTATGCCACGGGGAGATTGGCCCTTCTCACCGCCCTTTGAAAAGTTCTCAGCAGGTCCAGGTGGGAAATGAGCCTTACGGGCGCCTCCTTGGTATGGCCGATCCTGAGTCTCTGCACAGGCCTGGTGGCGCAGGCCAGGGGCGGCAGTTCTTCAAGCATTGGCTCATCGCCGTCATGGCTCTCTCTCCTCTCCGGAATATCACCGCTGCATAAACTGCAGCCCGTGCAGCTTCCCTGCCTGCAGTCGGCAAGAGCTTCGCCGGCCGCAGCCTTTTCCCTGTCTCTCTGCAGGAAGGCTCTCTGAGCGTCACTGCCGAGATGGTCCCATGGGAGGGCCTCGCCAGGGGCTCTCTCTCTGGTGAAATGGCCTGGGTCCACAGAGGCGTTTTCAAAGGCCTTCATCCATTTTCCGAAATCAAAACGGTCATTCCAGCCGTCAAACTTGCAGCCAAGCTTGCAGGCCTCGAGGAGAACCCTCCCAAGCCTACGGTCACCGCGGGAAAAGACCGCTTCAAGAAAGGAGAGCTCAGGGTTGTGAAAGCCAATGGTAATCTTCCCATGGCGCAGAAGCCTCTTGATGACGGCATGCTTCTCCCTGAGCGCGGCGGGGGGCAGAAATCTGTCGCGCTGGAAAGTGGTCCAGGGCTTGGGTACAAACGATGATACCGAGACGGTGAGGCGGAGCCCTGTTTCCTGGAGGATTTTCCAGACAAGCCTGGTGATGCCCACTATATCATCGTCTTCCTCGCCGGGAAGGCCCACCATGAAATAGAGCTTCAGTGACTTCCAGCCCTCGTCTTTCGCATGCCTCATTGTCTGAAGCACGTCTTCCTCGGAGCCGCCCTTGTTGATGAGGCGCCGCATCTTTTCCGTTCCCACCTCGGGGGCGAAGGTGAGGGAGCTGCGGCGGTAGCGCTGCACCACCTTGGCAAGACCCAGCGAAAAGGCGTCAATCCTCAGGCTGGGAAGGCTTATCTCTATGTAGCGGTCAGCATATTCTTTCTGGAGAAGTGCCACAAGCTCCCTGATGGCGCTGTAATCAGAGCAGGAAAGGGACACAAGGGAGATTTCCTCGTATCCAGTCCTCCTTATGGACTCCCTCGCAAGATCCAGAAGCCTCTGTAGAGACCTCTCCCTTACAGGCCGGTATATCATTCCCGCCTGGCAGAAGCGGCACCCCCTTGTGCAGCCCCTGAATATCTCCAGCATTATCCTGTCATGCACTGTCTCCACGAAGGGGACCACGGGGTTCGTGGGATAGTATGCCTCCTCGAGGGAGCTCACGGCCCTCCTCTCAATCATGAGAGGTGCAGACTGATGAGTGGCCGTCAGGCCGGCAAAATTGCCTTGCTCATCGTAGGTCGCCTCATAGAAGCCGGGCACATAGACGCCGCGGATCCCGGCAAGCCTTGGGAGGAGCTCGGCCTTTTTGCCTGACTCCCTCTTCCATTCCTTCAGCAGGGAGAGAATCTCCACAATGACCTCTTCCCCTTCCCCCAGGACAAAAAAGTCAAAAAAGTCCGCCAGGGGCTCGGCATTGAACACGCAGGAACCGCCGCCCGCAATGAGGGGGAAGCCATCGCCCCGGTCCCCGGCCCTCAGGGGGATATGGGCCAGGTCCAGGATATTGAGGACGTTGGAATAAGTCATCTCGTAAGGCAGGGTGAATCCCAGGAGGTCAAAGTCCGCGAGGGGCCGTGCCGATTCAAGGGAGAAGAGGGGCCGGGAGGCCTCCCTGAGCCTTTCCTCGGCATCGACCCAGGGAGCGAAAGCCCTCTCAACGAGAGTATCGGGGTCTCCCGCGATGATGCCGTAAAGGATCTTGAGGCCCAGGCCCGACTGGCCGATCTCGTAGGTGTCGGGGAATACAAGGGCAACCCTGAGGCGGGCCTCATCCCATTCCTTGTGCGAAGCGTTCAGCTCCGTGCCGAAGTAGCGAGCCGGGCGGGTGCAGGGGGCTAGAAGCTTTTCAAGAGATTCCATATGCAGTGATTCTGTCACGGACCCTCACCCCGGCGGGGCTATGCGCTTACTTTCACGAATTCTGCTCCCTTTTTCAGGGCTTCCCTGTTGAGAGGAATTATCTTCTCCTTGCCGGGAAACATCTTGGGAAGTGCTTCCATGACACTCTCAAAGGAGACGGAGCCCCGCTTTTCGATATAGGCGCCCAGGGCCACCATGTTGGCAGCCCTCACGTTGCCCATCTCAGTGGCAATCTCAGTGGCGGGGATCATGACGGTTTCCACGTCGCTCCTCTTCACTTCCCTGTTGACAAGCGACTTGTTTACCACGATGAGGCCGCCGCTCTTGAGGGAATCCTCAAATTTGTCCAGGGAGGGAAGGTTCATGATGATGAGCGAGAGAGGCTTGGAGATGATGGGCGCGTAAATCTCCTGCTCTGAGATGATGACGGTGCAGTTGGCGAAGCCTCCTCTCGTCTCGGGGCCGTATGCAGGCATCCAGAGCACGTTCTTTCCTTCGCTCATTCCTGAATAAGTGAGAAGCTGGCCTATGAGCATCACGCCCTGGCCGCCGAATCCGGCAATAATCAGTTCTTCGTGCATGGTAAGCACCTCCCTTTCAATGGGCTTTTCATTCTTCCGCCTTTGCTCCGGCGGCCTCCCCGGCATCCCTGTCCTTGTAAACACCAAGGGGGAACACGGGGATCATGTTCTCTTTGAGCCAGTCAAGCGCCTTGAGGGGCGCCATTCCCCAGCATGAAGGGCACGTGGAGAGTATTTCCACCAGGTTGAAGCCCTTGCCGTCCACCTGGTTCTTGAAAGCCTTCTTGATGGCCTGCTTTGCCTTGATGACCGAGGCGGGGTTCATGACGGTGACCCGCTGGATGAATTGCGCGCCCTCGAGGGTCGAGAGCATTTCCGAGACCTTTATCGGAAAGCCATGGAGCTCAGCCTTCCTGCCGTAGGGCGTGGTCTCCGAGTATTGGCCGATAAGGGTGGTGGGCGCCATCTGGCCGCCGGTCATCCCGTAGATGGCGTTGTTGACGAATATGACCGTTATCTTTTCGCCCCTCGTGGCAGCGTGGACGATCTCGGCGGTCCCGATTGCGGCAAGATCGCCGTCGCCCTGGTAAGTGAAGACAATGCAGTCAGGCCTTGACCGCTTGATACCCGTGGCCACTGCAGGAGCCCTCCCGTGGGCGGCGCCCACGCAGTCAAAATTGAAAAATTCGTAGGCAAAAACGGCGCATCCGACGGGAGACACTCCCACGGTCCTCTCGCGGATCCCCAGCTCATCAATCGATTCGGCGATGAGGCGGTGGATGATGCCGTGAGTGCACCCGGCGCAGTAGCTGAAATGCTTTTCGTCAATTGATACTGGTTTTTCAAATACCTTCTCCATGTGAATCCTCCTTCCGGTGAGAAAATGAAAAAGCCTCTCAGAGCTTCGCGGGACTCTTCCTGAGGCTCATTATCTGGGATAGAATCTGCTCGACGGTGGGGACCATCCCGCCCATTCTCCCGAAGAAATGGACGGGGAGCCTCCCGTTTATGGAGAGCTTGACATCCTCCAGCATCTGGCCCGCGCTCATCTCCACGACAAGCACCGTCTGGATGTTCCTGAGGTTTCTGAAGGCCTTTTCGGGGAAGGGCCATACGGTGATGGGGCGTATGACGCCCACTTTCACTCCCTGCTCCTGGGCCTCCTTCATCGCCGATTTCACGATGCGCGCCATCGTGCCGTGGGCGACGACAAGAATTTCCGTGTCATCGCTGAGGCTCAGCTCCTCCCAGCGCTGCTCTTTCTCCCGTATTGCGGCGAATTTCTTCTGGAGCTTCAGGTTGTGCTCTTCCATCCTCTCAGGCTGGATGTAAATTGAGGTGACGGTGTTCTTCGGCCGCCCCTTGCAGCCGGTGAGTGCCCATGGCTTTTCAAAGACCATGGGCTTGTAATCGCCGAAATCCACGGGCTCCATGAGCTGGCCCAGCATCCCGTCGGTGAGGAGCATGCAGGGGTTCCGGTAGGTGTCGGCCAGGTCAAAGGCCATTCTCACCATATCCACGATCTCCTGCACCGATGACGGGGAGAGGACTATTATATTGTAATCACCATGGCCCCCTCCCTTGGTGGCCTGGAAATAATCGGACTGGGCCGGCTGGATGGTGCCCAGGCCCGGTCCTGCCCGCTGCACGTTGCAGACAAGCGCGGGAAGCTCGGCGCCCACCATGTAGGAGATACCTTCCTGCTTGAGGCTCACGCCGGGGCTTGACGATGACGTCATCACCCTTACTCCTGCCGAGGACGCCCCGTACACCATGTTTACCGAGGCCACCTCGCTTTCGCCCTGGAGAAAGACGCCTCCCTCCTGGGGCATTCTCTTTGCCAGATAGGCAGGCAGCTCGCTCTGCGGGGTGATGGGATAGCCGAAGAAATGCCGGCACCCCGCCGTGATAGCCGCCTCGCCAATGGCTTCATTACCTTTCATCAATACTTTTTTCCCCATACAAGCCACACCTTTCCTGATTATTTCTCTTATCCGCCTGCCCGCGGCACATGGATGCCTTTACTTGTAGACCGTGATTGCCACGTCAGGGCACATGCGCCCGCAGGTGGCGCACCCGACGCACTTCTCCTGGTCTTTCTGCCTCGCAGGGTAATAACCCTTGGTGTTGAGGTGCTCCGAGGCATCGATAATCTTCTTCGGGCAGAAATGGGCGCACAGCATGCAGCCCTTGCACCTCTCAACATCCACCTCTATTAATGGCATAGCGCTTCCCTCCCTGTCTTGATTCAAAATACTGGTGAAAATAGAGTCTCAGCTTGAAGACGGGCTCTTCCAGCGGAGGCTCCACCATGTCCTCCTTGATGCAGTGAAAGGCAAGCGGAACTCCGATCTCCGCTGCCAGGGCTCTGGCGGTCCGGGCGCCCTCAAGGACGATCTCCGGCGTCGTCTCCCCCATGAGGTGGGTATTATTGACGATTCCCGTGATCCTGAGGCCGCTCGAGCCCTCTATATCCCTCATCATCGAGAGAATCTCGGCGCGCTCCTTTGCAAGGGGCCTTGATATGTTCACCACGTAATAAAGGCGGTGAGCCCTCCGGGATAGCTCATCCTGGAAACAGCCCAGGACTCTCGCGCCTACGTCATCTCCTCCCACGTCGAGCACTACCTTTGAGGTCCCGGAAGCGAGGATCGCCCTCACTTCCGGAGGAACAAGAGGAAGATCGGCATGGAGATAGGGCGCCGGTGGTGCCACGAGCTTAACTGCTGTGGCTTCAAGCTCTGCCGCCAGGTGGCGGCTCCTGAAGTAAGGCTTGACAATATCAAGATCAACAAGATGGACAGGCCCGTTCCCGCCTCTTCCGGCAAGCTTTAGAGAAAAATTGGCGGCTATCTCCGTTTTGCCCGATCCCAGTCCGCCGGTAAAGATAAAAACGGAGAATCCTTCTGGAATCATATCTATATCCTTTTTTCGGCGCCTCTCATATATCCAGGGGTATCTCGCCCGCAAAAACCTCAATGGCGGGGCCTTTCATGAATACCTCGCCTGATTCTTTCCAGGTAACCTGTAATGTGCCGCCGGGGAGATCGACCTTTGCAGTCCTGCCTGTTTTCCCTGCGAGAAAGGCTGCCACAAGTGATGCGCAGGCCCCCGTGCCGCAGGCCTGTGTCTCCCCGGCGCCGCGCTCCCATACTTTCACTTCAAGATGATCCGCTGCGCGGACCTTCACAAACTCCACATTGGTTCTCTCAGGGAAAAGAGGGTGATATTCCAGGGCTTTCCCTTCGTCGTGAAGCCTGATTCCGCTGAAGCCCTCCACGAAAATCACGCAGTGAGGGTTGCCCATATTCACGCAGGTCGCTTCGTAGTTCCTGCCCCCTGCCTGGATCATCCTCATGAAAAACTGGCTGTCGCCGTCGCCGTCACAGATAACAGGTATCTCCCTGCAGCGGAGCCTCGGAATGCCCATATTCACCTCGACAAGCCATATGCTTTCATTCTCCTCGAACACAGAAACCCCTTTCAGGCCGGCCTTTGTGGCGATGGAGAACTCTCTTCTTCTCACGAGGTTTTTGTCATAAAGGAGCTTTGCAAGGCACCGGATCCCGTTCCCGCACATTTCCGCCTGGGAGCCGTCAGGGTTGTAGAGCCGCATCTCAAATTCAGCGCTGTCTGTTGTGGAATGGTAATAAAGGAGCAGGCCATCGGCACCTATCCCGCGCCTTCTCTCGCAGAGGGAGAGGGCCATACGCTCAGGCGGGATGCCTCCAAGCTCACGGCCGTCAGCGATTATGAAATCATTTCCGAGTCCATGCATCTTGACGAAGTGCATAGCATTACTTCTCTGACAATACTCCTACTTTTTCTTTCTTCTCCCCCGTCCCGAGTGCCTCCTTGAAGGCATCGCCAAGGAATACCGTGTTGATATTCTTGACTGCGTTAATGGTGGTGACCGCGTGCTTGTAGATCATCTGGAGTTTCCCCTCGCCATTTTCGATAAAAATGGTGAAATTATCGAATCCTTTAATATTGCCTTTGAGCTGGAAGCCGTTGACCAGGTAAATTATCACACCCTGGTTCTCTTTTTTGCACTGCGCAAGGTAGGCATCCTGAAGATTGAGCTGCATAGGTAAAACTCCTTTCTCTCTGTAAAAAAATGACAATGCCTGAAGGGGAAGGTTTTTTCTCTCCCGTTATACTTAAAGATGAAAGAGCCAATCTCCTCTTATTTTCTCTTAAATAGCTTTTCCAGATCGTCCCTTTCAAGTCTTATCATCGTAGGCCTCCCGTGGGGGCAGTGAAAAGGATCGCAGGTTTCCATGAGGTTCTTCTCCAGGGCCGACATCTCCTCGGGGGTGAGGCGGTCGCCGGCCTGCACGGAGCCCCTGCAGGCCATGATTTTCCTCAGGCGCTCGGGGATATCGGAATCCTGTGATTTTCTGCCTTCCATAAGCTCTGAGAGCACTGTGCGCACAAAGGGCTCCACCTCTCTTTCCTTGATGAAGGGAGGCATAGAGAGAACCCTGAAGGATGTTCCCCCGAAATGCTCCATAGAAAGGCCCATCCTGCTTAACTCATCAAGGTGCTCACTGAGAAAAAGGCTTTCCGAAGGGGAAAATTCGTATACCGGCGAGAAGAGCATACCCTGTGCCATGGAATGGGTCGCTGATTCCTTCCCGTCAAGCTCTTCATAGACAATCCTCTCGTGGCCTGCGTGCTGGTCGATAATCACAAGGGCCCCGTTCTTTTCCCCTACGATATAGGTACCGTAGAGCTGGGCAAGAGGAAGAAAGCCCGAGGCTTTCTCCGGGGCGGGGGGGGCTTTCCATGGGGAAGGGGATTTCAATTCCCGGGGGGCTTCAGGCGGGTTCCAGGGGCCGCCGCTTTCCCCTGCCTCATCGATGACCTCGCCGGTGACGGAATCGTACGGCAGTCCTATCTGGAAGGAACGCTCCCTCCCTTGCTCCTTCACTTCCGTGACAAGCGCCTCATAGGAAGGGATCCTGAACTGCCTTGTGGCGGCCGCCACGGCATCCCTCACCATCCTGAATATAGAGTTTGCCTTTTCAAAGCGGATCTCAGTCTTCGTGGGATGGACATTCACGTCCAGCTCGCCACCCGGCAGGGTGAGGAAAAGGAGTGCCAGCGGGTAGCGCCGGGGAGGGACAAGGGGATGATAGCCGTCCTGCAGGGCCTGAAGGATCAGGGAGCTCTTTATGAGCCTGCCGTTGACAAATACGGTCTCCTCCTGGCGGTTTCCCCTCACGATACGGGGATGGCAGAGGTACCCCCTGATGCTTAAGGAACCCTCCTGACAGGTCATTTCCCTTATATCGTCCTGGTCTTCGACAGTCCAGAGGGTGGCCAGGCAGTCCCTTACGCCCATGGCGGCGGGGAAGCTGAAAACATTCTTTCCGTTCGACTTCAGCCTGAAGTGTATGTCTCTCCTTGAGAGGGCAATCTTGGAGAGGAGGTGGGAGATCTGTGCTGTCTCCTGCACGGGGTTCTTGAGGAATTTTTTCCGGGCTGGCGTATTGAAGAAGAGTTTTGTCACCGAAATATGGGTCCCCCTGTCGCCGGGGGCCTCCCTGATCTCACCAGCCTCACCGCCTTCTATCACGAGCCTGAAGGCGCATTCCTCCCCCTCCGGCCTCGAGGTGATCTCCATCCTTGACACGGCTGCAATGCTGGGTAGGGCTTCACCCCTGAAACCCAGCGTGGCAAGCTTCTCAAGGTCGTCAAAATCCGCTATCTTGCTGGTGGCAAATCGCTGCACTGCGAGGCCCATGTCACCCGGGGCCATCCCGCAGCCATTGTCGGTGATTTTCATCTCCCTGACGCCGCCATCCTGGAGCTCGACGGTGATGGAGGTGCTCCCCGCGTCAATGGAGTTTTCCACGAGCTCCTTGACGACGGAGAGAGGTCTCTCGATGACTTCCCCGGCGGCAATCTTCTCCCTGGTATCCCTGTCAAGAATCCTTATCTGTGCCATGGGGTCTCACTTTCTGCATAGTGCGGGAGCCAGGCGGCTCCGTGATCCTCTGAAGCTCATGGATTCCAGGGGTTTGGGGTGAAGGATCTTTCATTTCTTGGAGGCGCCGAAGCTTATCTTGTTTCTCCCGCCCTGCTTGGATTGATACATGGCCTTGTCGGCACAGTCTATCAGCTCTTTCTTGGTCTGCGCGTCCTCGGGGAAGCTCCCCACGCCGCCGCTTATCGTGATGTGGACCACCTGGCCCTTCAGTACAAACTCGTACTCCTCAACGGCGGTCCTTATCTTTTCCGCGAGAATGACGGCGCTTATCCTGTTGGTGTTGAGCATGGTGACGGTGAACTCGTCGCCGCCATACCGGCACAGGACATCCCCCTTCCTCGCCAGGGACCTGAAGACACCGCCCAGTTGTTTGAGAAGCGCGTCGCCCTGCGGATGACCGTAAGTGTCATTTATCTTCTTGAAGAAATCAACGTCTATGATCATGAAGGAGAGGGGCTTGTTCTCATACTTGGCCTTGGTAAGCTCCTTGGCGAGGTTCTCCTGGAAAAAGCCATGGGTGAAAAGCCCCGACAGTGAATCGGTAATCGCCATCGCTCCCATGGTCTCCTGTATCTGGATATTCCTCACTGCCAGGGCAATCTGGTTCGCCAGCATAGAGAAGAGCTTCAGGTCCTCCTCGCCGTAAAAGCCGGGAAGCGTGTGGGCAATCAGTATGATGCCCATTACCCTGTCATCCATCATGAGAGGAGCTATCATCATTGCCCTGAGCCCCTTGTCCTTGGGGATCACGTCTTCGCGGGGATCGGCAGAGTAATTGTCGATGCGCTGCTCCACCTTCTCCTTGATGGTCTTGCCGATAATCGACGGCGTTATCTCCACGTTGAAATCGACGAACAGCTCAGGGATCTTGGCCGAGTAGGCCTTCACTCTCAGCACGGGGTCGTCTTTCTCGTCCTGGCTCTTCATGTAGATTACGCAGCTGTGGCAGGGAAACAGGGTCTTCGCGATGTTGATCCCCTTTGAGAGCACCTGCTGAAGCGAGGAGGTGGTACCGAGCTCCTGGCCCACCTGCACAAGCGCGATGAGGGCGTCGGTCTTTTCCTCGTTGCCCTGAAGGCTGCAGTAAAGATTCCCCGCGATGAAGGAGAGAAAGAGGACACTGTATGAAAAGAGAAGAAGGGGCGGGTTCAGGAATTGCGCCGCTGATTTGTTCATAATCGAGAAGATTATACCTCCGAAGGTGTAAAAGACAATGGCAAAAAGCAGCAGGTAATACCCGGAAATCCTGCTGTTCCTGAAGCCATTGAGTATGGGAAGCGAAAAAACGAGGCAGAGCATATTGCTGGGGCTGAGATAAAGAAGCGCGAAAGCGACAAGGATATCCAGCACGATAAGGATGAAGTTTCTTGCCGGCATCTTCCTGGCGAACTGCTCAAAAATAGCTGAGAGCACGCCATAAGCTATCAGCGCCCCTGAGAGAATCAGGGGGTTCAATTTAGAGGTGCCCGCGGCACTCCCCGCCTGGTAGTATATGTAAAGAGCAGCCACGATGAAGGCGATTAACCGCCACATGATGCTCCATTTGGAGAAAGTGTCAACTATTTTTTTCAAGACTTCTCTCCTTCCGTGTAGTCTTGCCGGGAGAGTCACTCCCGGGATTTCCCTGGCCCTCGTTCCTGAACCTGTCAATACTCCTCTGCCACCGGTAGATCCTGTTGAGCGCCTGGAGAGGCGTCATTTCCATAATATTGATTCTTCTTATCTCGTCGATGACAGGATGAGGAGAATCCTCAAAAAAGGTCAGCTGCAGCGGACCCTGCTTATATTTTTCATCGCGGTGAGGTATCTTCTCATGCAACTTCTTTTCATTTTCCATTTCTTCCAGAATCTCCTGCGCCCTTTGCAGAATTTCTTGAGGAAATCCTGCGAGTTTTGCCACATAGATCCCGTAGCTCTTGTCTGAAGAGCCGGGGAGAATCTTGTGCAAAAATATGATCTCGTCCCTTGTCTCCTTGACGGCCACACGCCTGTTCCTGATGCCGGGAAAGGCTTTTGCGAGCATGGTAAGCTCCAGGAAGTGGGTGGCAAAAAGAGCCTTGCACCTGGTGCGCTCATTCAGGAACTCGGCGACGGCCCAGGCAATGGAGAGCCCGTCGAAAGTGCCCGTTCCCCTGCCTATCTCATCCAGGATCACCAGTGACCGCTCCGTGGCATTATTGATGATATTTGAGGTCTCAAGCATCTCCACCATGAAGGTGCTCTGCCCCAGGTGAAGGTCATCGGTGGCTCCCACCCTCGTGAAGATCCTGTCCACTATGCCGATTGATGCCGCCTGGGCCGGCACGAAGGATCCAATCTGTGCCATTATCACGATAAGGGCCGTCTGGCGAAGGTACGTCGATTTCCCCGACATATTGGGCCCCGTGATGATGATCATCCTCTCGTTTTCATTGAATTCCACGTCATTCTTCACGAAAGGCTCCCCCAGTATCCTTTCCACAACGGGATGACGGCCTTCAGTGATGATAAGCGACCTGTCCTCCTTGATCTGCGGCCTGCAATAGCCGTGCTCCGCAGCGATGACTGAAAAGCTTGCCAGCACGTCCAGGGTGGCAACGGCAGCGGAGAGCTCCTGGAGCTCCTGCGAGTGACGGGCCGCGACCTCCCGGATACCGCTGAATATCTCAAACTCCAGGTTCTTTATCCTCTCGTCAGCGGAGAGCACCTTTGTCTCGTATTCCTTGAGCTCCGGGCTGAAAAACCGCTCGCCATTCGCAATGGTCTGCTTTCTTATATAGTCCTCAGGCACCATCTTGAGATTGGTCCTGGTGATCTCGATATAGTAGCCAAAGACCTGGTTGAAGCCTATCTTGAGAGATTTTATCCCCGTCCTCTCCCGCTCTCTCTCCTCCATCCTGGCAATCCAGTCTTTCGCCGACCTCCTTATCTCTCTCAGCTCATCAAGGTCGCTGTGGTAGCCATCCCTTATCAGATTGCCTTCTCTCAGCGTGGCGGGCGGCGATTCATGGAGCGAGTCCTCAAGGAGCTTTCTGAGGCCGTCAAGCGTGTCAGTCCTTCCAAGCCTCACCAGCAGAGGGCTCTTGAAAGGCGCCAGCAGCTGTTTCAGAGAGGGGATCTGGTTCGCCGATTCAAGAAGGGCCAGCAGGTCCCTCCCGGTGGCCGTCCCGAAGATGCACTTGGAGAGAAGGCGCTCAACGTCCTGTATCTTTGAGAGAAGAGCTCTCAGCTTTTTTGTGGCGTCCCATGAAGCCATGAGCTCCTGGACCGCATCAAGCCGCCTCTCTATCTCCTCATGGTTGACAAGGGGCTTTACCACCCATGCCCTCAGCAGGCGCCCCCCCATTGCCGTGCAGGTGTCATCGAGAGCCCAGAGGAGCGTCCCTTTTCTCTCCCTCGCCATGATGGTTTCCAGGAGCTCCAGGTTTCTTTTGCTTGTCGCGTCAATAGTGACGAACTCGCTTCTTGAAAAGAAGCGCGGGAACCTCAGCGAGAGCGAGGTGCTTTTCTGCGTATCCCTGAGATACCGAAGCAGCGTCGCCGTGGCGCGGAGGGCGCTCTCATGCTGATAAAGCTCGGGACCTGATCTCAGGGAGGGGCCGAAGTGCTCCCTCAGTATTGCCTCGCTCTCGGCGCCGTCAGGCAGTTCGTTGATTACGGTGCAGGGTATCCTCTCAGAGGCCAGATAGGCTGAGAGAGAGGCGTGGGAGGCAAGAGCCGGGGAAATGATAAGCTCCGAAGGACGCCAGCGGTCCAGCTCCTCGCTGATGGACTCGCTTATGTCTATACGGTACTGCGTCGCCTCGAAATCGCCCGTTGAGATGTCGGCGAGTGAAAGGCCGATGATGCCGTCCTGCTCAAGCAGTGACGCCAGGTAATTGTTCTTTTTACCGTCAAGCATCTGGGGATCAAGGATGGTGCCTGAGCTTACGACGCGCATGACCTCCCTCTTCACGATCCCTTTTACCTTCTTCGGATCCTCTACCTGCTCCGAGATGGCCACCTTATGCCCCTTACCCACCAGCATATGGAGGTAAGTGTCCAGGGCGAAGTGAGGGACGCCGGCCATCGCCACCTTCCTCCCCTCTCCCGCGTCCTTGGAGGTGAGGACAATCTCGAGATCTTTTGAGATAAGCTCAGCATCTTCACCGTAGGCCTCGTAAAAATCGCCGACCCTGAAGAGGAGCACGCAGCCGGGATACTCATCCTTGGTCTTGAAATACTGTGAGAGCATTGGTGTCATACTTGACCTCAGTTAAGAGGAGATTCATGGGCGCGGGGAAGGGTAAAGGTGAATTTCGAGCCCTTGCCGGGGGTGCTTTCAACCCATATGATACCGCCATGAGCCTCGACTATCTTCTTTACGATATAAAGGCCCATGCCGACGCTGTAGATCTTCTTGGTGGTCCCCACGTCAATCTTGTGAAAGGTCTCAAAGATCTTTTTCTGCTGGGTGAAGGGGATACCGATGCCTTCGTCCTCGACACTCACTGCCACGACGTCTTTCTGATCATCTTCCAGGTTTATCACTATGCGTCCACCATCGGGAGAAAACTTGACGGCATTGGTAAGGAGGTGGTTCAGGACATAGCCTATCTGCACGGGATCGGCAAAAGTCATGGGCTCGGCATTGAAATTCCTCTCAATGATATGCCTGGGGGTGAGGATGGTGATCTTCTTGAGGGTCTCCTCAAGAAGCGGTGCAAGCTTCACGATTTTGGTGTTCAGCTCGAGCCTGTTCTTTGAGATCTTCGCCCCTTCAAGAATGTTGTCTATTATCCTGGAGAGCCTGTTGGCTTCATTGTCGATAATCTCAAGAAAGCTGTCCATGGACTCCTTGTCGAACTGCGCCTTGGGATGGCGCATGGTCGCCACGTATGCCTTGATAGTCGTGATAGGGGTCCTGAGCTCATGGGACATGGAGTCCATGAAATCCTGGCGCAGCAGCTCAAACTCTCTGGACCTGGTGAGGTCCCTGAAGATCAGCAGGGTCCTGCGCTCCCCGCCCTCCATATGGATATGGGGAAAGAAGTGCAGGCACTTGGTTACGCCGTCCCTGAGGGGAACTATGAGCTCATAATCCCCGGGATGGCTTCCTGTCCTGTAGCACCTCAGGACGTCGCAGTGCTCGACGCTGCAGGAGCATTTCCCCTCGTGGCTCAATCCCTGGAAAACTTCATAACAGGGCTTGTTGAGGACATGCTCCTTCTTCCATCCCGTTATCTCCTCGGCAGCCTCGTTGAAATGCACAATCTTCAGGTCGTGATCGAGGAGAAGGTAACCGTCGGAGATTGAGGCCGTGATGGCGCCCACCTGGCCCTCCCTTAAGGTGTAAAGCTCGACAAAGTGGCTGAGCACCTTGTGGGCGAGAAATCCCAGAAAGGCCATAATGAGGACCACAGGGACCACAAGCCAGATAAGGGAGTTCTGCAGGGGCGGGGGAAGGGCGGCAAGGACTGCGCCAAAGATGACAAGCACAGCAAACCCCCCTGCGAGAAGGGCAAGCCTTATCCTTTTTAAAAGGGAGCGTTCGGGACTCATCAGAGAACCTCTACGGTGATTTCACTGTTGGTATAGATGCAGATTTCTGAAGCGATGAGAAGAGACTCTCTCACTATTTCGGCCGCTCCGAGCTCCGAATACTTTATCATCGCCTTTGCGGCGGCCAGAGCGTAGGGCGCGCCCGATCCGATGGCAATGGCATTGTCATCGGGCTCTATCACGTCTCCCGTGCCTGACAGGAGGAGCAGGTGCTCCCTGTCGGCCACAATCATCAGTGCTTCGAGCTTTCTGAGCACCTTGTCCAGGCGCCATTCCTTGGCGAGTTCCACCGCAGCCCTGAGGAGGTTGCCGCGGTATTCCTCAAGCTTGCCTTCAAACTTTTCATATAGCGTGAGCCCGTCAGCGGCGGAGCCTGCAAAGCCCGAGAGTATCTTCCCGTCCAGCATTCTCCTGATCTTCCTCGCCCGGTGCTTCATGATGGTCTTGTCAAAGGTGACCTGCCCGTCACCGCCCAGGGCTACCTCACCCTTATGGGATACGGCTAAAATCGTCGTGGATTCCACTATTCTCTCCTCCGCAAGAGCCCCTCTTTTTCTATGAATTCCCCCAGGTCTCTGAGGGCTCTTTCCCTTATCACCTTATTTCTCTCTGCCTTTTTTTTAATCCTTTTCTCCAGGGCAGTAATGAGTCCGAAATTGATGCCCATAGGCTGAAAATCCTCGGGCCGCGCCGTGGTGATATGCTCCATGAGCGCACCCAGGGCCGTCGTTGCGGGAAGCCTTACCATGGGCTCACCCCTGGCTTTCAATGCTGCGTTGATACCGCACAGCAGGCCCGACGCCGTTGATTCCATGTAGCCTTCGACGCCTGACAGCTGGCCCGCTATGAAGAGCCCCTCACTGCCTCTCATGCTCCCGTATGGCTCAAGATGGCGGGGAGCATTGATGAAAATATTCCGGTGCATCACTCCAAGCCTTACGAACTCAGCTTCTCTCAGGGCCGGGATCATCCTGAATACCCGCCTCTGCTCGCTCCACGTGAGCCTCGTCTGAAATCCCACCAGGTTGTAAAGGGTGCCTTCCCTGTTTTCCTGGCGAAGCTGGACTACGGCATAAGGAGTCTGGCCTGTCGCGGGATCGTTGAGCCCAACGGGCTTCATGGGGCCGAACCTGAGGGTATCCCTGCCCCTTTTCGCTATCTCCTCGACGGGAAGGCATCCCTCGAAAAACTTCTGCTCATGCTGATGTGCCTCCACCTCCCCGGCGCCTGTGAGCTCCCTGTGGAAGGCTCCGTATTCTTCCTCGGAGAGAGGGCAGTTCAGGTATTCCCCTTCACCCTTCCCATACCGCGATGCCCGGAACATCCGGGTGCTGTCGAGGCTCTCCAGGCTCACCACCGGCGAGACGGCATCGTAAAAATAGAGGTAGTCGCTTCCCGTGACGGCTTGCAGGGACTGAACCATCGCTTCCGATGTCATCGGTCCCGTGGCAAGGACGGTAATCGAACCTGCGGGGATGAGACATTCTTCTTTCCTGGTGAGGGTTACCTCTGGACGGGAAAGCAGGGCTTTTTCCACGGAAGAGCTGAAGACATCCCTGTCCACGGCCAGGGCCTGCCCTGCGGGGACCCGGGAATGGTCCGCCGCCTCCATGACAAGGGAATCAAGGAGCCTGAGCTCCTCCTTGAGAAGTCCCGGCGCCGACCCCTGGCTCATTGAGCCCAGGGAATTGCTGCATACAAGCTCTGCCAGGTGTGGTGTCCTGTGGACAGGGGTCATGACAAGGGGACGCATCTCCAGCAGATGGACCTTTACTCCCCTTCTCGCTGCCTGCCATGCGGCTTCACAGCCTGCAAGGCCTCCTCCGATTACAGTGACTGAGGGCTGATTCTCCAGTGTGGCCTCCATGAAATAGAACCCGGGGCGGGAACAGCTTATGCCTGTGCGGGCGGTGCGGCAATTTCCTTTTCCTGCTTTTCCCCTTTTTGCTTCCTGCAGTCCTTGATGCACTGGGTATAAGCCTTTCCGCCCTTGCTGAACTTGAGCACCATTATGGAGCTGCAGTGGGGGCATTTTCTGTCGGTAGGCTTATACCATGAGGTAAAATCGCATTGCGGGTACTTATCGCACCCATAGAAAGTGCCCTTCCGCGTCTTCCGGGCAATTATCGAGCCGCCGCAGCCTTCATTGGGGCAGGCAATGCCGATTTTCTCGACGAAGGGTTTGGTATTCTTGCAGTTCGGGTACCCCGAGCAGGCAAGGAATTTGCCATACGGCCCCCTTTTTATCACCATGGGGCTCCCGCACTTGTCACAGGTCTCACCGGTCTCCTCGAAGACATTCTCCACCTTTTCAATCAGTTTTTCCACGGAGACAAGCGTCGTATGGAAAGGATCGTAAAATGCCTTGAGGACCTTCACCCAGTCGGCATTTCCTTCCTCGATCTTGTCGAGCTCCTCCTCGATGTTGGCGGTGAACTTGACGTCAACGATGTCAGGAAAGTATTTCACCAGCAGATCGGTGACTACCACGCCAAGATTGGTGGGAGTAAATTTCTTGTCCTGGAGCTTCACGTATTCACGCTTCTGGATGGTCTCCACGATGGGCGCGTAGGTGCTGGGCCTGCCGATGCCGTTTTTCTCCAGGGCTTTTACAAGTGACGCCTCGGTGTAGAATGGAGGAGGCTGGGTAAAATGCTGCTTGGGAATTACCTGGTGCATTGAGAGCTCTTCACCTTTGGAAAGCTCCGGGATAAGCGTCGGCTCATCTTCCTGCTCCCTCTCATCCTTGAGCTCGCTGTAAATCCTTGTAAAGCCGGGAAAAGTCACGGCGCTTCCCTGGGCCCTCAGGAGGAAGGGGCCGTTCGCTATATCGACGGTCTTTACCTCAAGCTCGCATGACGCCATGAGGCTCGCGAGAAAGCGGTCGCAAATGAGCTTGTACAGGCGGAACTGTTCCGGGGTGAGATGCCTGCTGAGAGTGCTCATGTCGCGGGCGATATTGGTGGGCCTGATGCATTCGTGGGCTTCCTGGGCGCCCTTGCTCTTCTTGTAGGTTCTCCTGGGGCCGATATAGTGCTCACCGAAAGTGCTGCGGATATACTCGGCGGCCTCCTCGCGGGCCGATTCGGCGATCCTCGTGGAATCGGTCCTCATATAGGTGATAAGGCCCACGGTGCCTTCATCGCCGATATCGAGGCCCTCGAAGAGCTGCTGGGCTACCTTCATGGTCTTCACCACTTTGAAGTTGAGCCTCCTGGAGGCGTCCTGCTGCAGCGTGCTGGTGATATAGGGAGGCGGCGGCTCCTTTTTCTGCTTCTTCTTCTCGGGATCGGCAGCCACCACAAAGGTACCCCCCTCAAGGAGACCCTTTATCTCCATGGCCCTCTCCTCATTGGGGATTTCAATTTTTTTCCCGGCCTCCTTGGAGAGACCCGCAACGAATGGGGTCTTCTCTCCCTTTTTCCCGAGCTCAGCGGCAATGGTCCAGTACTCTTCCTTTATGAAGGCATCTATCTCGCGCTGCCTGTCCACGATAAGGCGCACAGCCACAGACTGCACTCTTCCTGCCGAGAGGCCGCTTGTCACCTTCTTCCACAGGAGGGGGGAGAGCTTGTAGCCCACCAGCCTGTCCAGTATCCTTCTTGCCTGCTGGGCATTCACCTTGTCGATGTCAATTTTCCCCGGGCTTTTCAGGGCTGTTGCGAGGGCATCAGGGGTGATTTCATGAAGGGCTATCCTCGAGATGCCAGACAGATCGAGGGCTTTCGAGAGGTGCCAGGCGATGGCCTCGCCTTCCCGGTCGGGATCAGTCGCAAGGTACACCTCCCTTGCGCCATGGGCCTCCTTCCTGAGCTCCTTGATGATTTTCTCCTTGCCCTTGATGGTCACATAGCGCGGAGTGAAATTCTTCTCGATATCAACGCCGATCCTGCTCTTGGGAAGGTCGATGACATGACCCATCGAGGCTTTGACGGTAAATTCCTTGCCTACATACTTCTGAAGGGTTCTTGCCTTTGCAGGCGATTCTACTATGATAAAACCTTTATCAGCCACTTTGTTCTCCATATCCTTTATGATTTTCTCTCTCTTCATCGGCGTGAATGACGCCATTGAAGGGGCCTTGGGCATGTCCTCTCTAATACTTTAAAAAATGCCATTCTCCTGCAGAAAGTTTATTTTTTTCTCATGTAGGTGGTGCCACAGGTTTTCCTGATTATGCCCCGGACCTCCATGACGGTGAGGCGGGCCAGGAGTTGCTGGGGCTCTTCGTCCAGGAGTTCCATGAGCTCATTGGCAGTCTTTCCCCCGTCTCCTATGAGCTTCAAGACATGCTTCTCCTCGCCGGTCAGCAGGACACCCTGGAGCTCCTCCTCTTTCGGGGTGATATTGAATTCCTCCAGTATGTCGCCTACCCTTTCGACAAGCTTGGCACCTTCCCTTATGAGGCCGTGGGTGCCCCTGGAGAGGGCGCTCAGGATGCTTCCCGGCACGGCAAATACTTCCCGGCCCATTGAGAGGGCGAGCCCTGCAGTAATAAGGGAGCCGCTCCTCAGATCGGCTTCTACGACAAGAGTTCCCATGGTCATTCCGGCAATTATCCTGTTGCGGAGAGGGAAATTACCTTTCTCAGGCTTTGTTCCCGGGGGAAACTCCGATAACACGGCGCCATGGGATTCCATCTCCCTCTGGAGCCTTGCATTTTCCGGGGGATAGAAGATATCAGGACCGCAGCCCAGTACCCCGATGGTGCGGCCGCCGCGGTCAAGGGCGCCGCGGTGCGCGCAGGAATCAATTCCGCGTGCCAGTCCGCTCACGACGGTGAAATCATTGCAGGCAAGATCGCCAGCAATGATGGCTGCCGCCTTCTTCCCATAGTCAGAGGCCTTTCTGGCCCCCACGACGGCAAGAGACCTTGTATCCTCTTCCTTCAGGGTGCCTTTCATATAGAGAACCAGGGGCGGGTCATTGATTGTGCGCAGAAGCGGAGGGTAAATGTCATCCTCGTAGGTGACAAGGCCTATCCCGAGGCGCTCCAGGTCGTTAAGCAGCCTCCCCGCCGAGGCGCTGCAATCACTCCCGTCAATCGCCCTTGCAATAATCTCCGCAGTGTGGCTTCCGATCCCCCTTACCTGCTTTATCTCGTTCAAGGAGGCGCCGCGGAGCTTACCGGGCGACCCGAAATGACTGACAAGGGCCAGTATCCTGGAGGGTCCCACACCCTGTGCCTGCGCGAGGGAGAGCCAGATTCTCCTGTCATCCATGGTTAGGTAAAGCGGAACACGGTCTGTCCTATTGTAATCTGATCGCCCCTGTTCAGGCTCACCTTCTTTGAAATGCGGAACTGGTTGACCCATGTGCCGTTGGTGGAGCCTATATCCTCGACGAAGTAGCTGTTTCCTTCCCTTGTGAAGCGGGCATGGGCTTTTGAGGCATTCACATCCCATGCCATGACCAGGTCGCCTGTCTCCCTCCCCACGACGAAGGAATCCCTGTCCAGGGACACTGTGAGATTCTGAGCCTCGCATACAAGGCTGGGCGGCCCCTGGGAAGCCTTTATGGTGAGCTTTCCTGACGGGGTGGAAGGCTGTTCCTGGGGCGCCAGGGCGGGTGGAGCCTGCGGCGGGGCATACTGGGGCGGTGCCTGCTGGGGCGGTGCCTGCTGGGGAGGCGTCGCAGCTGCCGAGATCCGCTCAATGACCGAGGGAGGAAGCACGGGTGAAGCCTGGGAACTCCCTGTCACGAGGCCCAGCCTTTCAAAAATATCCCTGTAGTCAGACTTGGCATCATATACCTTGCCGGTCTCGCTGCCTCCATAGGCGCCTCCTGTGCCAGCGTCGCAGAGGCCGAGGCTGTAACGGTAATCAAGGTATATCTCGGGGTCCATCTCCTCCTTGTTCAGCCCTTTTTTGAAAATCTCCCTTGCTGTCTCGGGATCGCCGCGGGAAATGATGGCTCTTCCAAGGATCAGCCAGTTCAGGTATCCTATGTTGCCGTCAGGCACGGCGTTTTTCAGGCGCTCCACCACGTAGTCATAAGCGCCTGCCTCGTAGAGGAGAGCACCGATATAGAAAAGCAATACGGGCTGTAAAGGCATCACGCCGAGCATCTGCTCCAGGACCTCAATGGCGTCACGGCGCAGGCCGTCGCCTCTCAGGGCAAGGGTGAGAAGGGTGTTCACCCCTATGAGATCGGCAAAAAAGGTAAAGCACGAGTTCCCTGTGACTGCCAGGGTCATGTTGAAGCTCGGGAGGTATTTCCTGATGGTCTTGTTCAGGGTCTGCTGGAGCAGGATGGCCTTTTTATAATTCTCATAGGAAAGCTTGTACTCTCCCCTTGCCAGGTAAAGGCATCCAAGGAGGAAATAGCTGTCAGTGAGCTGGGGATCCTTCGACGCCGACTCGTTAAGTCTTTCAATGGCCTCCTTCTCCCTGCCTATCATGAGGCTCTGGCAGCCCTGGATAAAGGCTCTCTCGCCCTGGGGCAGCGTGAGGTTCTTGAAGACGCTCACTATCATCTTGCTGTTCATCTGGGGCTCGAAGAAACCTACTGAGGGGATGAGCTTCCCGGGGCACCTCTCTCTCCTGCTGTAATAGAGACCTGTCTGGAGGGTTATCTTTGCGGTCTCTGTAGTGGGCTTCAAGGTCTTTGAAACTTCACCGACACCCTTGGTGACCATTTTCGAGGCAATATTCACTCCCTTGTTGATAGTGTCGAGAATATCCTTGTTCACCGCGCAGCACCCCCTCGCAAGACTTGAAAAGCGACTCTTCGGACAACATTTTCATTATGTCACATTATCCCCGGTGTGTCAAGAAAAAAGGTCCTTAATAGCGTTCCCAGGACACGCTTGTCACTGTGTTCTTGCCCGATGCGGAGCCGAACCACTGGGTGAAGCCGTCACATGA
The DNA here is from genome assembly GCA_031082125.1 of Candidatus Eremiobacterota bacterium. Taxonomy (NCBI): domain Bacteria; kingdom Bacillati; phylum Vulcanimicrobiota; species Vulcanimicrobiota bacterium. The sequence continues at coordinate 246,152 of JAVHLM010000007.1, read as the reverse complement.
CGGGGTGTTGTAGTAGAAGTTTGTCTGGGCACCTTCTATGAAGCCGCTTGCCCCCGTTCCATAACTTATCACTGAGCCGGTAAAGGTTGTCTGCCCCTGGGTGATTTCCGGACCATGGCAATATACCAGGCCGTTGATGCTTGCGTTTGCATCAAAGCTGAGCTTTGCCGTCCCGAGAGTCCCGTTGTTCACCCAGCCCGCTGCCGTTCCGCCATCGACTACCACAATATTCACGTTTGGAGTTGCATTGGTGATTTTCCATGCCATCTTTCCAGGGTTGCCGAAAGATCCCACAATGATCGTGCCTGATCCTGTCACACCCGTTATCTTCACACCTCCGCCGCTTATCGGATCACCTGAGGAGTAAGGAAACCACACCTTGCCGTTGCTCCCAAGATTCACGGTGCCATTGAAATTCGAGGTGTTGTTCGTCACCGCTCCGTTGAGAAGCTGTGTCATATCGGGATTGGGAAGGCACTGGTCGTATCCCGGCACTTCCGTAGGCTCCGTGTACCCCTCGCAGTTGAAGGGCAGGGTGTCATCAGAGCTGTCACAGGGCGTCACGTCGCCGTATGGGTTGGTGACCTTGGACGGGTACCCGGTGATTCCATTCCTTGCCTTGAGAGGTATTGTGACAGTGGGCGTAGGTGTGGGGGCGGCAACACCAGGCGGCGTCATGGTCGGTGTCGTGTACATGGTGATCTGCTTGGAGCCATTCTGGATCTGGGCGCAGCAGAAAACCTTTCCCTCACGGCTGGTATAGTCAGGATAAGTATCAAGCTGGCTCACGAAGGTCATATTGCCGTTGCACTTGACGCTCCCCTGGATTGAGGTGTTCTTGAAATTGATGGAGCCTGCGGTGGCAAGGGCGTACCTGAATCCCTGGTTTCTTGTATCTTTTATCATGACGCCGATCTTCTGCACGCTTCTGTCGTTGTGGGCAAGGCCCGTCGAGAGGAAGTAGAGCATTCCCGTGGGCACCGGCGAAGCACAGGGAACAGGAGGCATCTGCCCTGACTGGTAGACGCCCACGTAGAACTTCGTGCCCATGCCCGTCGAGCAGGGAGACGGCATGGGTGAAGAAGCGATGCCGCTGGCCCATCCTGATTCGTTGTTCCTGTATTTGAGAAGTATCTTCTGAATGCCGCTCTCGGCAGCATAGAAAGCCTGCTTGTGATATTTATCCTCGTTCGTGAAGTTGAGGGCCCTTACCCCGTTGGTGCTCAGAGCGAAAGCTATGATGCATATGATGGTGAGCACCATGAGAGTGATTGCCACTGCGAGTCCCCGTTCCCCTTTTCTGCTGAACATTTTTTTCACCTTCCCCCTTTCTTTCTATAATCACTATAGCAGAAAGAGCAGGGAAAATATGTGATATTCCGCACGTAAGGGGCTTTTGCCCCAGGGAATGGGCTCCAGCAGATTGGGGACTCAGGGGGCCTCTCGGGGCCTGATATCCCGAATCATTGAACTGCCGGCGCGGCACTGCTCCTCTCGATTATCCTGCCATCCCTGCTGATGATAATCTTTGTGAGCGGTATTGACGATTTTACCTTCTGAAGGGCCTGGTGGGCGACCATGGAGAGACCTCGGCAGCAGGGGACCTCCATATGGGCTACAGTAAGGGATTTGGGCCGGGCGGCCTCCAGTATTCCCGTAAGGCGCTCAAGGTATTCATCAAGATCGTCAAATTTAGGGCATCCTATGGCTATCTTGTTTCCGGCAACCAGCTGGCGGTGGAGATCGGGAAGGGAGGCAGCCACGCAGTCGGCCATCAGTAGCAGGTCAGCTCCCTGGAGGAAAGGTGACTGCGGGTTTATGAGCCGGAGCTTGACAGGCCAGTGGGAAAGCTCTGACCGGAGGGCTTCCGATGGCGCCCCTTTTTTGGCAGCCTCCTTCAGGGGCATTTCAAAAGCCTGCGATCCTGGACACTGGCACTGGCCTTCAATGGAGGGCTTTTTCGGCCTTTGGGCAAGCATTTCTTTTGCTTTTTCCTCGTCAAAGTCTTCACATTCCTCTTCCACGATGGTGAGCGCCTCAAAAGGGCATCCCCCTATGCAGGCGCCCAGGCCGTCACAGTACACTTCGCCCACCAGCTTTGCCTTGCCGTTCACAAGGGCAAGAGCACCTTCGGCACATGCGTCAATGCAGATGCCGCAGCCGGTGCACTTTTCTTCATCTATTCTTATGATCTTTCTCCTGGTCTTCATCAAAGGGCTCCTTTCATTCTGCCTATTTTGGTATTTTGGTATTATTATACCTGTTTATTTCCCTGTTGTCAATCCATGAAACAAAGAGGCTGGTCGCCGGCAGAAAAATATTGGATACCCTTATTGTCTGGACTTCCCAAGAAGCTTCTTCATCTTTGCCAGGAGCTGGGCAAGATCGAAGGGCTTTGCGAGGTATTCGTCACAGCCTGCGCTCAAGGAATTCGCCTCGTCGTCGGCCATCGCGCAGGCCGTGAGGGCAATGATGGGAATATGTGAGGTCTTGGTGTCATTTTTCAGAAGCTTTGTGGCTTCTATCCCGTCCATCACAGGCATCTGTATATCCATGAGTATGAGGTCCGGCTTGAAGTCGGCAGCACAGGCAACACCCTCTTCCCCGTCACCGGCCTCACTGATAACGCATCCGAGCACGGAGAGAAAGTCCCTGGCGATAATCCTGCTTGTATATTCATCCTCAATGATGAGGATTCTTTTTCCCTTCAATACATCCTTATTCTCCTTGGGCATCATGATTTATCTCCTCCCCTGTGACGCTTCAGCTCAACGAAAGGAACAGTGAATGAAAAGGTGCTGCCCTTGCCGGGACCCTCGCTTTTTACCCAGATGGTGCCGCCAAGCATTTCGACGAGCCTCTTGGTGAGAGTCAGGCCGAGGCCCGTGCCGCCATGCTTCCTGGTGTGAGACTGATCAAGCTGGACAAACTCCTCAAAGATCCTCACCTGATCCTCTTTCCTTATGCCGGGACCCGTATCAGTCACGCTCACCACGAGTGTGCTCTCAGTGCATCTCACCCTGGTGTCCACTACCCCTCCCGGGGGCGTGAACTTGACCGCATTCGAATGGAGGTAGAACATGATCTGCCCCAGTTTCTGTTCGTCAATGCTGAAAGTGATGGACTCCAGCTCTTCAGGGATGTCAAGGCTCATGGTGATATTATTCTCACGAGCCTCATCCATGATGGAAGAAATCTGCTTTTCCAGGAATTTCCTGAGCTGTACCCTGGTGATGGTGAACCCGAGCCTGCCGGACTCAATCTTGGAGAGATCCAGGATATTATTGATAAGGCCGGTGAGATGCCTTCCCGCATAGAGGATGTTGTTGACATACTCTCCCTGTTTCTCGTTCAGAGCCCCGTAAAACTGTCCCATCAGAATCTGGGAGAACCCTATGATGGCATTAAGGGGTGTTCTGAGCTCGTGGCTTATGGTGGCGATAAACTGGCTCTTTGACCTGCTTGCGCTCACCGCCTGGTCCTTGGCAAGCTCCAGCTCGCTTTTGGCCGTCTCGGTCTGGGAGATCATCTTTTTCAGGCTCTCATTGAGCCTTCTCAGCTCGGTGGTCCTCTCCTGGACCTTGTTCTCCATCTCACAATAGGAATGGCGCAGAATCGCCTCTGATTCTTTCCTGAGGGTGGCATCACGGGCTATTCCCAGGATCACTCTGCGCCTTTTGATGGTGACGGCCGTGGTGTTCACCTCAACTGGGATGGTGATTCCATCTCTTCTGGTGAAGGCAGATTCGAAAAGGAGATGCCCCTTCTGCATAATCCGTCTTATTCTCCCTTGTATCAGCGGCTTATACTGGGTTGCCACAATGTCGTGGAGCGTCATCGCCAGCAGCTCGTCTTTCTGATACCCGAAGCTCTGGTAACAAGAGGGGTTGCATTCAAGAAAAGCGCCGTTCCTGTCAACGATGAACATCAGGTCCATGGCGTTTTCAAAAAGCAGCGCAAATTCCCTGGAAGTGATGCGGAACTTCACTCCTGCCGCCAGGGGGTTTCTTTTCTCCATGAGAGCTCCTCATATGAACGTCTCTTAGAAGTTCTTTCACTGGCCTTCTTATCCCTTTTTACCATCCCAGGGTATTCCGCAGGCATTGAAAAAAGCCCCGGGGTCGCACTCTTCCCTTATCCCCAGCCTGGTAAGGGAAAAATCATAGCGCACAGGGTCAGCAGGCGCCAGCTCTCTGAATGCCCCGGTGATTTTCAAGGCTGTGGCAAGCTGACCATGGCGGGAATCGGTAAGGCCCAGGCAGCGACAGATGCGGTGCATATGGGTGTCAAGGGGAATCACGAGCTTTGACCTGTCGCATCCTTCCCAGCATCCCGGGTCAACAGTATCTTTCCTGACCATCCACCTGAGGAAAAGAAAGAGCCTCTTACAGGCGCTTCCCTGCCCGGGCGAAGGCAGAAGGGAGCTTTTTCCTCCCGAAGATCCTGCGAGCTCCTTCACGAAGCCGGTGAGGGCCGGTACCACTGTGGCATCACCCCGTTTGAGATGCTTCATGAAACATTCCTGGAGCGAGCCATAGGTGAGCACCACCCTCTGTATCCCCTTCAGGAGCGAAACAAGCTCCTCTCCCGTGGTGAAGCGGTGCCTGAAAGAAGAGAAAAGTGAAATGAGCGAGCCTTCACCGGCAACTTTTATAAAGGAGGAGGGAGAAGGCTTCATGCGCTCCAGCACAGAGGAGGCGCTCCTGAGTATCTGTTTCACCCTGCCATAGGCAAGTGATGAGGCGATAAGGCCCGCTATCTCGCGGTCGCTGCCGTCATCCCATTGATAAAGGAGCTCGAGGGGATCGGGGTGGATGAAGGAGCGGTCGTTAAACCTGTCATAAAGTGCTTCAAGCGCCTCATGAAGCCTCTTGGAGGCCCGGTGCTCCATTGCATTACACCTCCCGGTGGGAGCAGCCCCGTCAGCGGAGCTCCCCGAGGGGAGCCCCGTCAGGTGCTGTCCCGAACTGTCGCAGCAGCTCATAGATCACAATCCCGAAAAGGGCGGCCACATTTATGGAATTCTTCATTCCCCAGACCGGCACTTCCACGATGGCGTCAGAGAGCCTGAGGACTTCCCTGGACACGCCGTCCACCTCATTCCCTACCACGAGGAAGACCGGCTTCGGGAACCGGTACTGAAAGTGGCATATGCTACCCGCGGCAGTTTCAAGGCTTACGATGGCAGCCCCTTCATCCTTCAGATGCCTGACTAGGGCCAGAGTTTGGCCGTGGTATTCCCAGGGGACAAAATCCACGGCCCCCAGCGCAGTCTTTTCAAGCTTGTCATTGGGGGGATAGGCGGTGACGCCGCAGAGGTAAAGCTTTTCTACCCTCGCCGCGTCGGCTGTCCTGAATATTGAGCCCACATTGTATGCGCTTCTTATGTTGTCAAGCACCACTCCGATGGGGAACCTCTTTTCCCTTAGAAAGAGCGCGGCATCGAGGGCCCTGTCGGTGTCTCTCACCTCAGGCAGGCTCTCATCTGCTCCCCTGCCCTCAGTGGAAGGGACCCAGCAGTATCTTCCCATTGGCTGACCCCTTTATTTCCTGTAGGACATGTGATACTCCCCGAATGAGAGCCCCATGCTGACGGAGAAGGAGGTGAATTCCTTTTCCAGGGCCTTGGTGTTCCCCTCAAGTATGGAGCTCCAGAGGAGATTGCGGAACACGTTGCCGGTCACGACTGAAACGCCCACCTCGTGGTGGAGGTACCTGTCAAGGTTTTTAAGAGAGGCACCGCCGCCCGTGAGGATAAGCAGCTCCACCTTGCGGTTCTCATTGACGCTGCTGTAATAGCTGAAAGTCTTGTTCAGCTCCCTGGCAAGATCCTTCAGGAGCGGCTCAATGAAGGTGAAAAGCGATTCCGAGAGAGGCGAGGGGAAATCCCTGGCGCCATCATTACCTATGGCTGCATAAATCCTTTTTACATTTTCGGCCTTTTCCGGCGGGAGCTCCAGGCTCTCGGCAAGCTTCCTTGTAATCGCCCTTCCTCCGAAAGGAAGTATCCTGCTGTGGCGGATGGAACCCTTACCGTAGAATGCAAGGAAGCTGTATTCCGCACCGATATTGAGCAGGGCCAAAGTCTTGTAGAGCGTATCGCTCCCCAGGATAAGGGGGAGCGCCCTTTTCAGGGCAAAGGGCTCAAACTCGGTGGATACAAGGTTGAAATTCAGGGCGTTTGCGAATTCCCTGGTCTTGTCAAGGATCTCCCTGGAGAGGGCGAAAAAAAGGATCCTGTTCTTTTTCTTCTCATGGGTCACCAGCACGGTCTCGCATTTGGCCTGCTCAATCTTGATGGGCAGGTTGTCAGAGATCTGAAGCTGGGCAAGAAATTTTATGTCATGGGGATCTGACGTGTCCATTTCCATCCCCCGCACAAAAAGCTTTGTTCCGCCCGTCATCACCACGCAGCATCTTTTAGATAAGCCCGTTGAGACGGCCAGCTTTTCAAAAAAACCATGGCGGGCGGTATGAACAAGGGGCAGGCCTTTCATCTCGAGCCAGTCTCTGAGGTACTGGGCAAGCTCAGCAGGCTTTTCTATGACGCCCTCTGAAACGGTGCCCGCCGGGGTGGGAACCTTTGCCACAAGCGCTATATTATTCCCGTCCTTCTGCATGTCAATAGCGGTGAGCTTTATGCTGTCACTTCCCACATCTATGCCTATGGGCGAGGTGATACCGATGTCATCTTTCCTGAACCTGTTGATTATCCATTCCTCTTCTGCGGCATAGGGCTCAATTTCGGGGAGATCCTCAATATCAGGGCCCTGCTTTTTCAGGTCCCTTGCCTTCTCCATCGGGTGAGTGTGAGCCGAGCTCCAGGTCTCCAGAGAAGCGCTTTTAAGGCCTTTCTGGATGTCGGAGAAGCTCTCGTATCGCTCGCCTCTGTCGAGGGCCATGGCTTTCATTATGACCTTTTCAATCTCGGGATTGATATTCTTCCTGAGGTGTGTGGGAGGGACCAGGACCTCGTTTCCAAGAAGGAGATCTGACGATTCCGGGGGCCTCTGCCTTGTGAAAAGGAAATAGAGAATGGCCCCGAATGAGTAGATATCGGACTTCCTGTCCACCTTCCTTGAGCCGTACTCCTCCGGCGCGGCAAATCCAGGAGCGCCGGGGGGCTTCACAATGACTTTTTTCCTGTCAAAGGGAAGGAAAAAGGAGCCTATGCCCAGGTCAATGAGCTTGAAGGAGAGATCAGCGGATATAAGGATATTATCTGGCGAAAGAGATCGTATTTCCAGAGACTTTTGAAGATGCTCAATGTACAGCAGCGTATCGCAGAGGTCCGATGCGAACCTGGCAATCTCCTCTCCCAGGGAATCCCATGAAAAGGCTTTTTGCTGGAGCGTTATTCCCGCTACGTTTTCGAGAACCACGTAGTACCGCTCCGAATCCCTGAAATAATCAATAACCTTCATAATCCGGGGATGGGCCAGGCTGATGAACCTCCTGATAAAAGCCTCGAACTTCTCCATGAGCAGGGCGAGCTCATCGGGGTCCGCCGAGGGAGGCTCAAGGAACTCCTTGAGGTAATACTTTTCGTCACCCGAGAGAGATTCGGCCCTGTAATGGAAAGACCAGCTCTTTTTCTTCGCTGTCTCGACTATCCTGTAAGCTCCGTGAAGGATGCTCCCTGACCTTAATCCATCCATTTCAGGCTCCGTGAGAAAAATGACATTCTTTATAAAAAACAAAGGGAAGGTGCTGCCCTTCCCTAATATTTTTCATGTCCGGTGAAATATCCTATCTCAGGGGCGATGATATTTCAGGTAGTAGATATCGCGCATGTTGGTGGGAGGAATCTCGGCATAGATTTCCATCTTGGGATCGTTGAGCTTCACCCTGATGTATTCGTTGTGCTCGCCCCATTCCCTTATCACGTCGCCGCCTTTTACGGTCCACTTGATGTTGTATTTCGAGAGCGGTGGCACAAACTGTATCACTGCCAGATAGACCTGCGAAGTGTCCATCGGCGCGAGGCAGAAATAAGGGGTGATGCGGACGCCGAAGCCGAATTCATGGCGGGGATGGCCAAAATAGTCGGCAACATCGTAGACCGGCGGGTTATGCCAGGGAAAGTCGGCGCAGAGGTAGCCGTTGACCGGGGGATAGGCCCATAATTCACCGCCCCATGTCTGGCCGTACTTATAATTCATTACTCCGCTGTGGCCGTAGGACGTCCAGGCGGTAAAACCCATGAGCGGCGTGACAAGCGCAAGCAGTAACAGAAGCTGCACGAACCTGTTTCTCATTATGTTTTTCACTGGTATATGCCCCCTTTTAAGTGCCATACATAAATTTTTGCATGTATTAGACAAAAGAAAAAAATTTCCTCTTTAAGGGAAAAATGGGGACAGACAGATGTAAAGATTTGAATATTTCTTCGCAGAACCAGAATAGAGAGTCCAGGGACATTCTCCCGGCAAACAAGGGATTGTCTGTGCATAGATACACCCATAGGGACAATCCCCAAAATGTTTGCTGAAAGAGGAGAATGTTCCCTGGACTCTTACTGGAAAGGCTTTGAAGAGCGTCTGGTCTTTGCATGCGTTTCTATGCAATGACACTCGTGCCTCGTGAAGATTGCGTTAATGTCGCAATCCCCTTTAGTTCGGGGCTATCGTTTCTTCCCTCCCCTTTGAGTTTCCCCGGGCCTGAGTCATCCCCCAAGCCTCCCGGGCGCCGTCTCTCCACCACTCTCAAGCAGAGAGGCGAGGAGCTTTGCGGCGTGGAGGGCGCCATCGCAGGGCACGGGAGGCGGCAGTGCCATGGAGAGAAGCTTTTCAAGGGGGCCTTGAAGGCTGCCGGAAAAGAGATCCCTTTGTGAAATATACTCTGCCGGGATCATTTTCTTCATAGCCCTCACCATCACTGGATATTCGCGGAAATCGCCCCGTGAAGTGAAGAGAAAGGGAGTGCGGCACGCGATGCACTCCGAGACGATTCCATATCCTGGCTTTCCTACGACGGCATCAACGGCATTCACCAGGTCCGGATAGGCAATATTCCGGGAAAGAAGCTGCTCTTCCTCGATATGGATCACGCCCGGCACCCTTACCATTGACGGATAGGTGGTTATAAACCGGTATCTGCGGCGCAGGCGGGGGCGGGAGAGGAGCCTGGCGTCAATGGGGAAGCCTCCGAAAGACACCAGGACCAGGGGCCTCCCCGCGGGAAGCCTGAGCATGTCCCTCACCCGGGAGGGAGGAAGCCTGGGAATTCTGGCGATGAGGGGGATGTCAACGACATGGCTGAAGGCCGAGAAGTCGCCGGCGAAAGGGAGCCTCAGGGCAATCGAAGCTCCTGCATAAGCATCGCGGAGCTCATCGATAAGAAAGCCATAGGCGGGATGACTTCTCACATAGCTCCCGTAAATCCAGTCCCATGTAAAGTTGGTGACGGCAGCAGAGGGTACGCCGAGGCGCCTGGCCACCAGGAAGGCAAGAGGAGCGATATCGGAGATGACAAGGCCTATCCTGCGGTTCTCAAAACTCAGGGCATCGGACGAGGCCAGCTCCCCTCTGCCCCGCCAGAAAAGGTGAAAGGCCTCGAGGGTCTTCTTTTTCGAGAGCCTCAGAGCATCTTTCTGCACGACGCCCACATCGATGACTCCCGGAATTATCGTGACAGGTGCCGCATGGCCCAGGGTCTGCTCAAAGAACCATGAAGGCACGGAGGTCCTCACGTAGATCCGGGAGCCGGGGAGCTCTTGGATGAGGCGCCTTATCAGCTCCGAAGCCCTCGAGGCATGACCGTACCCGTGGCCTGTGACATAGAAAAGAACGTTCATGCGATAAGCTTGTTGAAAAACTCGTTATGAATGGCCCTGATCGTCTCCTCCAGCAGGTTCTCCTTCACGAGGAGATAAAAGGCCACGCGGGCGCCGAAAGAGATCATCTCCACATTGATGCCCTTTCTCGCGACGGAGGTGAAGACCCTTGCGGCAAGCCCCTCGGTGGTGGCAAGTCCCTCGCCTACGACGCCCACAAGGGCGAGATCATTTGCCTTTTCTATATCCTCGACGGAGGTGCTCTTTACTTCCCTGAGAGCCTGATAGCAGGCATCAAGGTCATGCTGCTCCAGCAGTATGTTGATGCAGGTCTGTGCCGTGATGACCGACTTGATGTTCACCCCGATGGACGCAATGGCCGTCACAAGGTCCTTCATCACGCCGGGCTTGTAGCCCACTCCCCCGCCCCACACCCTCAGAACCCCGATTTCACGGCTGTAGGTGACGCTCTTGATGATGTCGCCGCTCTCATAGCCCTCTTTCCAGATGACCGTCTCCTTCTCCGAAGCCTTGAGCGTGTTCTTGATCCTTATGGGGATGTTCTTCAGCTCGGCAGGCCCCACTATCCTGGGATGAAGAATCTTGGCGCCGAAATAGGCGAGCTCTGCCGCCTCCTCGTAGGAGAGCCTGTCAATGAGGTGGGCTTCCGGCACAAGTGAAGGCTGGGCGCTCATGAAGCCGTCCACGTCCTTCCACACCTCTATCACATCGGCATCGAGGGCATGGGCCACTATGGCCGCCGAGTAATCACTGCCCCCGAAGCCGAAAAGAGTCGTGTGGCCCTGGGGCGTTCTGCCGAAGAATCCCGTCACCAGCGGAATGGCTCCCTCGTCAATTATCTTGAGAAGCTTTTTTCTGATATGCCTCCCCGTTTCTTTGAGATCAGCCGTGGCGTTCCCATACTCGCCGTCGGTGATTATGCCGAGATCGTCGGCATCGAGGGCTTTTGCCTGGATGCCGCCTGAGAGGAACACGCCCTCCATGATCCTCACGGAAAAGCGCTCTCCATAGCTCAGGACCATGTCCCGTGTCCGGGGCGTGAGCTCGCTTGTGTAGGCGATGCCATAGAAGAGCCTCTCCAGGTGCCTGAGCAGATACGACGTTTTTTCCATGGTCTCAGAGAGAATCCTTGGTGACGTGACCGCTCCCCGTATCACTGTGTAATGCCGGGAGGAGATGCTGTTTATCACGGGGTCTATCTCTTTCTCATCCTTGAGGACACGGTCCAGGGCCTCCGTGAGCTCTCTTGTGATGCCCTTGAGAGCCGAGAGCACAATTGCCTTGCTCCCTTCCTCGGCTGAGATTATGTTCTTTATGTCGTTCAGGCTTTTTGCGTCGTCGAGGCTTGACCCTCCGAACTTCATGACTTTGAGCATGGCAGCACCCTTTCCTTGCGGTGGTAATAAGAGCTTTTTCTCTTTTTCTTCCAATGTTCCTCTCTGGCGCCGTGGCGGGAGGATATGGCACCGGGCTTTCAGAACATTGAAACAAGGGAGGTGCGCCATGAACGTGCTCATTTCATCGGCAGGGCGGAGGGTGGCCCTTGTGAGGGCTTTCATCGAGTCCCTCGAGAGGCTCCGCGAGGAAGGCTCTGTAATCGCAATCGATATCTCAAGCACTTCCCCGGCGCTGTATGCGGCCCACAGGGGCTACATCGTTCCCCGCGTCAACGACAGCGGCTTCGCTGCTGCCCTCTTCAGGATCATCGAGAGCGAGCAGATCGGCCTCATCGTGCCGACCATTGATCCTGAGCTTCCTGTCTATGCGAAGCTCAGAATGGAGATAGAGCTCTCCCTCGGGGCCCGTGTCGCCATTTCGCCGCCGGAGGCCGTGAACACATGCATCGACAAGTACCGTTTCTACCAGTCCCTCAGCTCGAAAAAAATCCCCACTCCCCGCACTGTCCTGGGGCGCGACGCCGAGAGGGAGGAGCTTGCATTCCCTGTGTTCGTGAAGCCCCGCTACGGCTTCGCCTCCGTCAACACCTTCACCATTGAGGACCGCGAGGAACTCCGCTTCATCACGCAAAAATATCCTGATCTTATCGTGCAGGAGCACCTCGGGGGGAGGGAGTTTACCATCGACGTGCTCTCCGATTTCAAAGGCCGCGTCGTAAGCATTGTGCCAAGGGAGAGGCTTGAAGTCCGCGCCGGCGAGGTCACCCGCTCCCGCACCGAGAAGAGCCCTGTTATCATCGAAGAGGCGATGCGCCTGGCGGCGCATCTCGGCACCACGGGGCCTGCCACCATGCAGTGCCTGATGCATGAGGGCGTGCCCTGGTTCTTCGAGGTGAATCCCCGCGTGGGAGGGGGACTTCCCGCCAGCATAGCCGCAGGGGCCGATACGCCCGGAATGCTGATAAGGATGGCCAGGGGAGAGGAAGTTGTGGCAGAGATCGGGAACTTCACGCCTGATCATTATATGCTCAGGTATGACGACGCCCTCTTCATGACATCCCTGCTGGAGGGAGGCATCGAGAGCTGGAGGAAAAAATAGAAGTCCAGAGGAGAATCCCCCCTGGACTTCACAAATATCGCTTCAGGTTATAGCTGTGAAGGCTTTATGTAGTCGCCTTTCTTTTCCCTGGCCTCGTGGAGGCGCTTTTTCTGGGCCTCAAGCACGTCGAAGAGCACCGGCGGGATATTCTTTTCCTTGTTGTATTCCTTCTCTATGCGGTCTATTTTCGCAAGGAGCTCGGGAATCCGAACAGTAAACTGCTCCTCGTACTCGGCCTCTGTGTACTCCCTCTTGAGGACTTCCTTGAAGAGGCGCTGGAGGTCGGCATATTTCGGGATATGGCCCGTTGGGGTCTTTATGACCTCGACATCGCCGTGGACGCGGAGCTCCATCCATTTCACCCAGATCCTCTTGTCATCCATGGTATTGTGGTACTTGCCTTCCTTGTTCTTCAGGAAGTAGTTCACCCCGAAAATCAAAGGTGGATTTTTGAGCTTCTTGCCGAAGTCCAGGTTGTTTTTCAGGTACGTCCCAAGATCCACGGCGAGGAACTCCAGGTTCGACATGGGGTTGAAGAGGCGGACGCCCTCCTTGCCCAGCGTTGCCGCCGTCGTCTCTGATTCCAGAGAGGCGCCCTTGGTGATGATGCCGTGGTTCCAGTCGAAGGTCTGCTCTACGGGGACTGTCGTATCAGAGTCCCTGCCGCCGTAGATGATTCCCCCCACGGGGACTCCCTCGGGGCTGTCGGCCATCCTGTCGATATTCCCGAGCCTGGCAAGAGGGATGGTATAGCGGGCGTTCTTGTTCGAGATGTCCACGGTCTTGCCGTCCTTGTCCTTGGTCCCGGGCGTCCATTCACCGTGATGGTTCACGCCGTGCTGCGGGGGAGGCGTGCCCTTGCCAAGCCAGTGGGGCGTGCCCTCGTCGTCTATCAGCACGTTCACAAAGATAGCCTCACCTGGCGTCGTGAGCACCTTCCATATGAGGGGATCGTCCTTGGCGTTCACGTCCTGGATGATGCCGAATATGCCCTTCTCGACGTTCACGGTCTTCATCACGCCATCAGCTGCCCTGATGTAGGCGATATCGTCGCCGATGATGGTCTCGCCGGGAAGCATGGCGGTAGAGGTCTTCCCGCAGGCGCTGGGGAAAGCGCCGGTGAAATAGGTCACCCTGCCTCCAGGTCCATGGACTCCCATAATAAGCATGTGCTCGGTGAGCCAGTCGCTCTTGTTGGCCTTCTGGATGGCAAGGCGCATCGCGAGCTTCTTGAGGCCTATTGAGTTGCCGCCATACTGGGTGTTGGTGCTGTAAACCGTGTTGTTGGTGAGATCCATGTAGATTCTCCGCTTGTCCAGGTTCTTGCACACGGCGCCTGCAAGCTCACCCTGGCTGTGAATAAACCTGAAGAATTCGTTGGAGCCCCGGAGCTTCTTGAACTGCTCGTAGCCGCCACGGTAAAGGATGTCCTCGCTGTGGGCCACATAGGCCGAGTCGGTAATCTGCAGGGCGCTGATGGAGAACTCCGAGTTCACGGGGCCCAGGGAGTGGCAGCGCACATACATGGTGGCGCCCTTCATGATACCCCTGAGGATCTCATGGATCTCCCTGTGCCCTTCCTCACGCTCTGTGGCAAGGATATGGGGGCCGAGGTCAACGCCTTTGGGAAGAAGATACTTTGTGTTGTTCTTGTCGCGGGCCTGGTCATAGTAGCCGTCATTATGGGCTGTCTGGCCGGGAAGCCCTATTTTCCGCTCCTCGCCGTGGGCAATGGCGTCATCTCTCAGTTTCTGCACATCCTCAGGCGAGTCATCGTTGAAAAATACTGCGTCAGGCTCGCAGAGCTCAACGTATTTTGCCACGAATTCAATGGCATGGTCATTTTCCAGGGCCTTGAGCTTGGCGAAGTTTTTCTCTCCCATTTTTTTCACAAGCATGTCGGTGTTCGTTACCATAAAAGATCCTCCACTCATAATGATAATATAAAATCCTGGGGTAACCTTTAAACCGTCCGGATCAGCCTCTTTTCTCTTTCATGAGGCGGGCGTAAAGTTCCATCATCCTCTCATTGGCCACTCTCTCCTGAAATTCCTCTGCCACGCGCAGGTATCCTTTTTCACCCATCAATCTCCCCTTTTCCGGGTCCATGAGAAGCCTCAGGGCAGACTCTGCAAGGGATCGCTCGTCACGTGGCGGCACAAGAAACCCTGTCTCACCGTCGATGACCACATCGGTGATGCCTCCCACTCTGCTGGCCACCACGGGAATCTTAAAGGCCATTGCCTCGAGAAGGACAATACCCAGGCCTTCCCAGAGCGAGGGAAGCATAAAAAGATCAAAAGTGCTCATTATCTCGAGCATATCCTCGCGGAAGCCGGTAAAGAGGACCCTTGAAGAAATGCCCAGCTCCTGGGCCTGGCGCTCAAGCTTTTCCCGCAGGTGGCCCCGCCCGACAAGGACAAAAAAAGTTTCAGGCGCCTGCTTCAGGATCTCCGGGACTGCCTGGAGGAGATACTGATGGCCCTTGGCTGCTTCGAGCCTCGCAACGGTCCCCACGATGGCCGCTCCCTCTGGAATTCCCAGCTCTTTTCTCTTGGCCGCCCTGTCCACTGCCATACGGTAGTTCTCAAGCTCTATTCCCTCCCTTATCACGGTGACCTTGTGGAGGGGCGCAATCTTCCATTTCCTGATGTCTTCAAGGTTAGCGTAGGAGACTGTCACTATATGATCGCACCAGGAGGCGGCTATTCTTTCAAGCCCATTGTAAAAGTGCCTGAGGATCGGGTTCTTTGCTGAGTTGCTGGGAAGATCATGGATGGTATGGAGCACAAGGGGCACGCCGGCAAGCCTGGCGGCAAGCCTCCCCAGGAAGCCTGCCTTGGTGGTGTGCGTGTGGACTGAATCAAAGGAGCCCTTCCGCATGAGGCGGTATAGGTTTCCAAGCGACACAAAATCCTTAAGGGGATGGGCTGACCGCTCCATCGGCACGTTTATCACACGAGCGCCTGTAGCCTCGAGCTCCGCGATGAACTCGGTGGCGGTGCAGGCCAGGGATACCTTGTGGCCTGATGAAGTAAGATAAGAGAACCAGGACCGGAGAAAGCAGTAAGCCGTGATGCCTATGGTTGTCACGTGGAGGGTGTTCCATGGCTCCATGGGATTCAGCGCTGATGGCGGCCGTCGCTCTCCTTGACAAGGAAAAGCTTTTTCCATGTGAAAAGGGCCTCTTTCACAAGTTCCCTGGAATCTGCTATAAGCATGGGACTGCGGAGGTCCACCAGCAGGCTTGCGACCTCTCTCCCTCCGGGAAGGAGCCTTTCAAAATCAGGGAGGGGAATCTCTTTTTTCCTGAGAAGGAGAAAGGATTTCTCGGCAAGGAAAAGAATTTTTCTACCAGATGTCATTGTCTTGTCATCCCGTCCAGGGTTTACAGTGCCGCACTACCTGAGGTGAAGCGTGAAGCGCCCTAACTCCATACTTATTCTCCTTGCGCTCTTCATACTCCTCCCCTCGCCTGCTCATGCCCAGAAATCCCTCTGGGATCTCTCCCGTACCATTGAAAGGCTCGTGAAGGAGAGCCAGTGCTGCCAGTCAGCCTCGGTGGGAGTCTTTGTCAAGGTCCTGAAAAGCGGCGAGATAGTCTATGCCAAAAATGCCGATATCCCCCTCGTGCCCTCGTCAAACCTCAAGGTCCTCACCTCGGCAGCGGCTTTTGCCTGCCTGGGGCCCGACTACCGGTACAAAACCACCCTCTATGGCGGACCCATCGATCCTTCAAGGGGAATAATTGAAACTTCTCTCTACCTGGTGGGGAGCGGCGATCCCACCTTCGGCATGCCTTTTACGGAAACCCCCACGGCGGTCCTTGAGGATTTTGCCCAGCGCCTCTTCGCCCTGGGCCTGAGAAGAGTCGAGGGGGACCTTGTGGGCGATGACTCTGTCTTTGACAGGGAGTTCATCGGCAAGGGCTGGAAGACAAGGTACATCCTCGATGACTACGCCGCCGAATGCGGGGGGCTCTCCCTCAATGCCAATCTCATGGAGGTCCTGGTGCAGCCCGGCAAGGTGACCCTCTTCCCTGAGTGCCCCGCCATAGAGATTGTGAACAAGACTTCAACGGGGGGATACACTGAAGTCGAGGTAAAACGCGAATCCGGCACCAACAGGGTCCTCATCACCGGCACCGTGGGGTACGGAGCGCCGGGAGGCGCCACCATCACGGTGCACAACCCGCCCCTCTTCACGACGGCGGCCTTCGGGAAGATACTGAAGGACCACGGCATTTATGTCTCGGGGAAGGTAAAGCTTATAGAGCCAAAGCCAGTCAAGTACTCCTACCGCGGGTTCCTTCCCCTCTGCTCGCATGAGTCGCCGAAGCTCTTCGAAATAGTGAAGCAGCTCAACAAGGAGAGTGACAATTTCCTGGCCCAGCAGGTCTTCCGCACCCTGGGCGCCGAGGTGAAGGGGAAAGGCACTCTCAAAAACTCCGAAGACGTCATCAGGGATCTTATGGATAAGGCGGGTGTTGACAAGGAAGGGCTCAAGATGGCCGACGGCTCGGGCCTCTCAAATTTCAACAGGGTCACTACCAGGCAGCTCGTGGGGGTCCTTGACTACATGTATTTCCATCCCCATGGAAAGAAGTTTATCGCCACCCTGCCCCAGGCCGGCGTTGACGGCACGATGAAATACAGGCTCTCCGGGTCCAAGGTCTTTGCAAAAACGGGGACCATCAATGAGAACTCATCGCTCTCGGGGTACGTGTGGACCGCCTACGGCCAGGTCGTGGTATTCTCAATCATCTCCAACAACCACAAGCTTTCCCAGGGATTCTACAAAGACCTGGAAGACCGCATCGTCGGCACCATCGCGAAATGGCCCGGCGAGATCTGAACTATGGCGGTGAGGCTCATTCTGCTCTCTTTTTTCTTTGCCATGCCTGAAGGAATCACTCCGTCGGCTTCTGTTCCGGGAAGCCCATCTTGTAGAGAACAGTGCCGTACATTTTCACGTAGGCATCATTTTTCACCGCGTGATCCATGAGCCATTTATACTCGATCAGGGCATTGTTGAAAAGCCCTCTCTTCTCGTAATAGACTCCCAGGAGAAGGTGCCGCACTCCGTCGTCACCTGGCGGCTGGCCTGCTTTTTTATTGTCTGCCTTGGGGAAAGCCTCCATAAGGCCCTCGATGTCCTCGTCTATCATGACCCTTTCATCATAGGCCACGGGCGAGAACCACACGGGAGGGGGCTGTTTTTTCCCCTGCTCTCCCGTTACTGACCACATATAGAAGGCGCCGCGGCGAAGACGGGGAAATGTAGCCACGTCATAGTCTATGGTGTTTCCCTTCACATTCTTCACTTCCTTGAGAAGGGAGCCGCGTTTCTCCTGGCTCTGGGCCGACCAGAGCCTGAACGTGTAGCTCTCGCTGTCACTCCCGCTCCACCTGAATGACGGCTCCGTCTCAAGGATCCGTGAATCCCTGGGGGACCAGAGCACCACCGATGCGGGATCCCCCCTTGTGGCACCCATGGGCCTGGACATGGCGTTGACGTCGGAGGCCTTTCCCCTGCCCTGGATTTTTTCCACCAGCAGGGTGCAGAGGTTGACAAAGCTCTTCCCGAAGGTATACGAGCGCTCCTCACCTGCGCCCACCCTGTGGCTCTTTCCCTTTCCCACGGTCACTACGCCGCCGTCAGGATAGAGTATTCTTATAGTGCTGTCACTGTCAGTCTCCACGAGGTCTCCCCTGCTGAGGGGGCTCCCCACCGAGAGGCTGCTCCCCTGTGAAGGCGTCTGCCTCGACGCATGGGCGCTCCCACTGATCTCCAACACCCAGGCCGCCGCCCCGTCACCTTCGGAAAAGACCGGCTCCGCCGCCCTCACTCCAAGCGCAATCAGTACGAGGCAGATATAAGCGATAGGTTTCATAGGGCCACCCCTCCTGGAAATACTGCTCATTTCTACTTCTTTCTTCAAGAGCATCTTACCTCCCGACAGCGGGGAATGCCCGTATTTCCCGCCGGCCCGCCGAAATGATCCCCCCCGGCAGGAATACCATGAATGTAGAGAAGTATTGAGGATAAAGAACCTGGAGCCAGTTTTCCATGGAGTCACGAAACCTTCTCCGCCTCTTTGACCTCACGATGATTGTCATCGGCCTCATCATAGGCATGGGCATATTCCGCACCGCCACCGACTCTGCCGAGGCAGCCATTAGCCCGGCGCTTTATTATGGCGCGTGGGTCGCCGGCGGAATTATTGCTCTCTGCGGCGCCATCACCTATGCTGAGATTGGATCGCGCCTCCCCGTGACGGGCTGTTATTACAAGGTCTTTGCCGAATGCTACCACCCCTCGGTTGCCTTCGCTATAAACTGCATCATCCTCATCTCGAATGCCTCCAGCCTGGCAGCCATTGCACTCATCGGGAGCGAATATCTCTCCCAGATACTTTTTCCCTTGCCGCCACCTGATTTTGTCAAGGCTCTCATCGCCATGGCAGCCATCGGGGCCTTCTATTTTGTCAACCTGGCAGGCCTCAGGATGAGCGCAGGAACGCAGAACGTGCTGATGCTCATCAAGCTCGCCATGCTCCTGGCTCTTATTCTCGCAGTCTTCAAGGGCACAGGTGTGCCGCATGCCGCATCTTCTGTCAATACCTCATATTCTTTCCTCGATTATCTGAGGTCTTTCGGCATGGCCCTCGCGGCGGTCTCCTTCACTTACGGGGGCTACCAGCACAGCATCAACTTCGGCGGGGACGTGGCCGAGCCAAGGAGGAACATTCCCAGGGGGATCTGCATAGGAATCGTCGCCGTGATAATCCTTTATCTTCTGGCACAGGTATCCTATGTGACAGTGATAGGCTTTGAGGAGCTGAAGACGGCAAAAGGCATCGCGGCCATCGTTGCTGAGAAGGCTTACGGCGAGACCGGAAGGTTCATTTTCTCCCTGCTGCTGTTCCTGGCGGTGCTGGCCTATGTGAACGTGCAGCTCCTCTCGAACCCGCGGGTTATGTTTGCAATGAGCAGGGACGGCATACTCCCCGCTGCCTTCAGCCGCACGAGCAGGGAGAGGGGCGTCATCACCGTGAGCCTCACGGCATTTACCGCTGCCACCATAATGGTGCTCTTCTTCGCCAATACCTTCGAGAAAATCCTCGGTTTCACGGTGTTTCTAGACTCAATCGGCATGGCCACCTCTGCAGCCACCATATTCATCCTGCGCAGGCGCGCCAGGGGCCAGGACTCGTCGGGAATCTTCATCATGAGGCTTTACCCCCTCATGCCATTGATCTTCATTGCTGCGTATCTCTTCATAGGCATCACCATAGCGGTGAACACTCCCATGATGGCGGTAACGGGCATCGGTGCTTTCCTGGCGTTTCTGGCGCTTTATTTCGCAGTGTTCCGAGGCCGCCCTCACCCCTCGCTTCGCACATAGTGCGGCATCACAGGGGCTTCCCTCTGAGTCCCCGTAACTTCACGATATGAAGGATTCACCTTTTTTAAACCAGAAATAACCACTGGCCGTCACTTCAGGATTTCAGGAGGAACCATGGAACGGGAAAAAGCCCTTGCCTTGTTAAAGCAGCACATGAAAGCTGATAACCTCATCAAGCACAGCATTGCTTCCGAGGCCGTCATGAAGAGAGTGGCCAGGAAGCTGGGAGGCGACGAGGATCGGTACGCCCTTGCAGGCCTCCTCCATGACATCGATGTCGAGCTCACGGAGAACATGCCCGAGAAGCACGCCCTTATTGCGATGGACCTGCTGCCCGACTCTCTTCCCGCCGAGGTCAGGAATGCCATAAAAAGGCACAACGAGCAGAACGGCTCAGTGCGGGAGGGCACCATCGACTTCGCCCTCACGGCGAGCGAATCGCTCACGGGCCTCGTGACGGCAATGGCCCTCATCATCCCCGACAAGAAGCTCTCGAGCGTGAAGGCGAGCTCCATCATCAAGAGGATGAAAGAGAAGGGCTTCGCGAGGAACGTGTCGAGGGAGGCCATCAGAGAATGTGAAAAAATCGGTATTCCTCTCCCGGAATTCATTGAGATGGGCGTAGAGTCGATGAAGGAGATAAGCGGCGAGCTCGGCCTATGAGGCGGCGACAGGCCGGACAGCACCTGCGGCCTGGGGAGCGGCGGCCTGGGAACCGGCAGCCTGAGGAGCGGCACCTTCGGAAGCGGTGCCTTCGGGAGCAGCATTACCGGGGTCGGCACCCTCAGGGGCCTGCCCGGGATTCTCGGTCTCCGCAGCAGGCGGCGGATTCATCTGGGCGGACATCTGGTTCATCAGGGCCAGCGAGGACATGGCGCGGGAGTAATTATACTGGTTGAACTCGGCCTTCACGTGCTTTACTCCGTCACGCATCTGGGCTGACTTGTCGGTCTCCTTTCTGAGCATCATGTCGAAAACCTGGTCGGCCGTGAGGGGCTCCTCACTGCGCACCTGGCCGTAAACGCCCTGGGAGTAGAGCATCGCTGCTGAAGTGGGGTAGCTGTATACAGGTCCCATCGGGTAAATTCCTCCTACCTATAGTATACCTCATGGCTCCCCATTTTACCATAAATAAACAGTAACAAATGTAAACAGTTTTTTAACAATATATTTCATTTTTGTAACAATTTTATGCACCCCGGCGGGGAGCCGGCAGTGTCGAGCCTTCAGATGCCAGGGGCTCTAGTAATGGGAGAGGGCCTTTTTCACCTCGTCCAGGAATTCCCTGACACTTGCAAAGCGCCTCGAGATGTCCTTTTCCGCAGCCTTCTCCAGCACATCGTCAAACTCCGGGGGGTAGGAGGGATTGAGGGCATGGACAGACGGAATGGCCTTGGTGAGCTGCTCGCTGAGGACCTCGAGGCAGCTCCCCGCGTCAAAGGGTCTCTTCCCCGTCGCCATCTCGAAAAGCATGATGCCCAGGGAGTAAATGTCGGTGCCGGGTCCCACATGCTCCATCTTGATCTGCTCGGGCGCCATATAATAGGGCGTCCCGATGGGTGACGACGACGAGGCCGACTTGTCCACACCCTCCTGGAGCACCTTGACAAGGCCGAAATCTATGATCTTCAGCTTGTCATGCTCCTTCTCCGACAGCAGGATGTTCTCAGGCTTGAGATCCCTGTGTATCATGGGGCGCGGCTCGGCGTTATGGGCGCAGGTGAGGCCCCCGGCAATCTGATCCAGCAGATTGACAAGGCGCTCAGGGGGAAAGGGAGTATGGCTCTTCAGCTCATAGCGGAGGCTGTGGCTCTCAAAATACTCCATCTCGATGTACGGCACCCCGCTTATCTCGCCGAAATCGTGGATGATGATGATGGAGGGATGGCTCAACCGTGCCGCTGCCTCTGCCTCCTGATGGAAACGCTCCCTTACGGAAGGATTGGCGAGAAGATCAGGCCTTATCACCTTGATTACCCTCTTCACATTGAGCCCCAGGTGATCAACCAGGAAGACCTGCCCCATGCCTCCGGTGCCAAGGCACTCCAGGACCCTGTATTTCCCTATGACAGCGTCTTTCTTGAAGTCGGGGACGAGAACATATCCCTGCTGTACCGGGGCACTCTCATCCTTTGGCATGCGCCTTGTTTCGCCGGCTGCCAGCGGGACACTTTCAATTTCTCTTGACACGGTGATGATAAGGTCCTCAGAGGGGCCGGCCTGGGCCCCTGCTGCAGATCGAGCCGCAGGGCCTGCATCTTTCTCCGACTCACGGGAGAATGTCCTGTAAGCTATTGCCAGAATGAAGGAAAGACCCGAGGGAGCAAAAGGGTCAAAAAGCCTGAGCTGGATTCCTGTCCTGGTGAAAAGCTCAAGGGCAGCAAGGGTATAGAGGACAGGAAGGAGCAGAAAGCTGAGAACCATGACCATGGGCTTCCTGGTAAAGACGGCAATCAAGGCGGGAACAAGGCAGAACACTGCCATGATGAGAAGGTCCCCCGCCCAGTGCAGGCGCCTCACGAAGCGGCCTGTAAGGATGGTATTGACGGCATGGGCATGGATATGAACACCGGGGGTGCGGGGGCCCAGGGGAGTGGCGAAGAGGTCCTGGGGCTGGTGGCTCCCTATGAGGACCACGGCCCCCCTGAAAAGCTCCCGGGGCTTGCCGGGAAGCTCCTGCCAGGCTATCTCTGGAAACCCATGCCGGTAATAGTTTATCCTCATGAGGGGAGCCTCTTCCTGGCGGTTCCACTCTATGGGTATGGAAATGCCGCTGCCTGCCTGAAGATTGTCCGTGCGGAGCCTGACCTGATCCAGGGCGATCCCTTTTGCCTGCAGGGCAAGAGCGAGGGCAAAAGAACAGCTCCTTCCTCCCTCCTCCTTCCTCACGAGGTAGTCTTTCCTTATAATGGTGCCGGCAGGGAAATCACCTTCAGGCGGGAAGAGCGCCGAGGCCTCGGTGACTCCCTCAAGGGAAGGCCATTTATTTTTGAAGGCGGCCCCGTCCGGTATCACCACGTGCTTCATGCTTTTCAGGGCTGCGGCCACTTCCTTATCGGCATCAGGCTCTTTAAAGAGGAGCACATCAATGCCCAGAACGGCTGTTTCCTTATCGCTGAGCCATGAGATGGCCTTTGCAAGGTTTTCCCTGTTGACAGGCCTCTCTTCGCCCATGTTCACGACAATGATCGCCGCCGAGCTGCGGGAGTCCTCGGCGAAGAAGTAAAGATCCTCGGACTTTTCCATGAGGTCCTTTACCCCTTGCTGCGAACCCATGGCGAGGAAAAAAAGAAACACCCCGGCTGCTATGGTCAGAACAGCTCTGAGGCGTTGATCTTTCAAAGACATCATGACAGGCTTCAAAAGCCCTTCACCGGCTCAGGGCCCGCCGTGAAGGAGAAGTTCACCATGCGGCTCTCCACGCTCCCTCCCTGAAGCCTAGTGCTTTTCTTCCTCTTCCTTGAGGCTTTTGATGAAAAGATAGTCCTTCTCGATATACTCCTTGGCGGCTTCTTTCATCGCCTCATCGGTGATGTCGGGATTGGCGATGATGCCGGCGGCAAAGAGGGCTGAACGGTCGTAGAATTTCCCCTTCTTTTCCTCATCGATCGCAAAGTTCTCAATCTCCTTCTTCATCGCCCTGAGGCGCTCCTTTTCCTGATCCGAGGCCTTCTGCATGAGGCGGCCCATCTTCTCGCCCGCTTCCTCGAGCTGTTTTTCAAAGGTTTCCGTGTTTGCCATGTGTCAATATCCTCCCGTCTTACTCTTGAGATTCCCGTGACTGCCTTTATGGGACATTATTTTCTCGAAGAGACCCTGAATCACCTTCTTGATAGTCCACTTTCACAAGAAATAGGCCCTCAGGCGGCGCCGGCGTATGGATGAGACCCGGATTCTTCTCGGCGAGGATACGGGAGACCTCGCGGGGCTCCATCTTCCCGAGGCCTGCCCTTACCAGCACGGCCACTATCATCCTCACCATCGACCGGAGAAAGCTGTTGGCCTTGAGCTCCACAAGTATGATGCCCTCCCTGTAAAGGGCCTCGAAAGGGACATAGAGGATCTTCCCCTTCTCCGCGCAGTGAGTGCCCTGCAGGATATTGATGTGCTCAATCTTGCGTATGGCAGTCTTTACTTCCTTTATGGAGGTGGAAAAGGCGGTAAAATCATGCTCACCCTCCAGAAACCTGGATGCCTCCCTCATCTTTTCAATATCCAGCGGATGCCTCACATGGTGAAGGTAGGATCGCCCCAGGGACGGAGGCTCTTCCCTGTTCAGAATATAGTAGTGATAGAGGCGGCTCCTGGCGGAAAAACGGGCATGAAACCTCAGGGGCATCTCATCGACGGAGTGAATGGCCATGGCGCCGTGAAGCAGCGCGTTGAGGGCATGCTTGATCTCGCCTGCAGGTCTTGGGGAGGAGGTCCTGAAGCTCACCACCTGAGCCACGGCGTGAACACCGGTATCGGTCCTCCCTGCCACGACGGTTTTCACGGGCTCATTGAGGATTTTTGCCAGGGCTTCCTCAAGGCGGTTCTGCACTGTCACCATGCCGGGAAGGGTCTGCTTCTGGAAGCCGTTGAAATAGGTGCCGTCATATTCAATTATGAGCCTTAGGTTGCGCATCGTCACTCCGTTCAAAGTCCCCGGATTTTCATGCCGTCAACGAAGCAGAGCAAAATGCAGAAGGCTCCTGTGAGCGCTACCGCGGTGAAATCGTTGAGTCCCATCTTCAGTATCCTCAGCCTTGTGCGCCCCTCCCCTCCCCTGTAACACCTCGCCTCCATCGCGACGGCCAGCTCATCGGCATGCCTGAAGGCCTGCACGAAGAGGGGCACCAGGATAGGGATGAAGCTCTTCACTCTCTCAATGAGTGAGCCTCTCTCAAAATCGGCGCCCCGGGCCATCTGCGCCTTGATTATCTTCTCCAGCTGCTCCATGAGGGTGGGGATAAACCGCAGGGCAATACTCATCATCATGGCCACTTCGTGGACAGGGATCCTGAGGGGCTTCCCCCACTTCATGAGATCCTCAAGGGCATCGGTGATCTGAATAGGCGAAGTGGTCAGTGTGAGAAGCGAGGTGGCAAGCACTATGAGAATAAGGCGCATTGCCATGAGAAGGCCGAAGGTGAAGCCCTCGTATGTCACCGTAAAGCACCAGAATGTCCAGAGGGGATGGCCCGGCGTGAGGAAAACGTTGAAAAGAAAAGTAATCAGGACAAGCATTACGACGGCCCTGAGACCGCGGAGCACGTATCTGAAAGTGAGCCCCGACACTGCCGTCACGGCAAGGAAAAACAAGAAAGGTAAGAAAATGAGCCACCATTGCGAGATAAGGAAAATCTGCAGGACCATCAGCATGAGGAGCAGTATCTTCACGCGGGGATCGAGGCGGTGAAGGGCCGAGCTGCCAGGCACATACTGACCTATGGTCACATTCCTCATCAATTCCATGGCTTACCGCTCCAGAAGTTTTGCGATCTCGTATAAAGAGTCATCGAGGGTGAATATGTCGTCTCTCACAGGTAAGCCCATCTCATTGAGCCTTACCATGAGCCTCGTATATTCGGGAAGAAGCAGGTGTGCCTCCTGGATTTCCCCTCTCTTCGAGAAAACCTCGCGGGGTGTCCCCTCGCATGCCACAGCCCCATTCTTCATCACGATTATTTTGTCCGCTATCTCGACTATCTCCTCCATCGCGTGGGAGACAATGACCACGGTGGTCTTCTGAAGGTCCCTGAGCTCGGCAAGCCTGCCAAGCAGGCTCTTTTTCCCGAGAGGATCAAGCCCTGCCGTGGGTTCGTCAAGGACAAGCACCATTGGCTTCATGGCGATGACGCCTGCGAGTGCCACGCGGCGCATCTCGCCGCCGCTCAGGGAGAAGGGAGACCTGTTTCTGAGGGTCTCAAAGGGCAGGTCCATGAACTCCATTGCCATGCGCACACAATCGGCCACCTCATCGGGCGGGAAGCCCATCCTCACCGGGCCGAATGCGACATCCAGAAAGACCGTCTCCTCAAAGATCTGGTGCTCGGGGTACTGGAAGACGAGACCCACTTTCTGCCTTATCTTCCTGAGATCGATATGGGGGGCTCCCACCTCGGTGCCATCAACTGTCACCCTGCCCTCCGAGGGGCGGAGGATTCCGTTGAAATGCTGGATGAGTGTCGATTTGCCGCATCCTGTAGGCCCCACTATGGCCGTGATGCTCCCGGCCTCAATGCTTGTGGAGACCTTGTGAATGGCTTCCGTCTCGAAGGGAGTGTCGCGCATGTAGATATGGGTGAGATCCCTGATTTCAATGATGCTCATGGTTACCCTCTCCACGGCGCCCCGACAGGCAGGCAAGCGCCCGAGCCATCTCCTCGACGGTGACCAGCTCATCAGAGACCCCATAGCCTGCAGCACTGAGGCGGTGGGCCAGGAGACTGATGGGAGGAACATCGAGGCGGAGCGCCTGTATGCGGCCCATATCCTTGAACACTTTCCTGGGCTCATCGTCCATCACTATCTCACCGCGGCTCATCACTATCGATCTTTTCGAATAGTGAGCCTCACCCATGTTCTGGGTCACAAGGACTATGGTAATCCCCTGCTCTTCATTAAGCTCCCTGAGGGTATGCATTATCTCCCGCTGTCCGCGGGGGTCGAGCATGGCCGTCGGCTCATCGAGGACGAGGTACTTGGGCATCATGGTGAGCACAGAGGCGATGGCCACCCTCTGTTTCTGGCCTCCCGAGAGGAGATGGGGCGCCGATGAGCGGTATTTCTCGAGATCGACGGACTTGAGTGCACTGTCGATACGCCTTATGATCTCCTCGCGGGGCACGCCAAGGTTCTCGGGGCCAAAGGCAAGCTCTTCTTCAATGGTGGGGGCAACAAGCTGGTTATCAGGGTTTTGAAAGACCATGCCCACCCTGCTCCTGATGCTCCAGAGCTCCTGCTCATTGCCTGTATCAATGCCATCAACGGTGACCTTTCCGGTCCCCGGGACAATCAGGGCGTTAAAGAGCTTTGCCAGGGTGGATTTTCCGCTCCCGTTATGGCCGAGGAGCGTGACAAACTCTCCCTGGCAGATCTGAAGCGTCACATCCCGCAGGGCGCAGATCTCGTCAGGCATGCCGGCATGATAATGATGGGTGACTCCCTCTACATGTATCATCGTGAAGAGGCGGGGCTCATGGAGGCAGACGTCCTCCATGTGAATGAAAACCCGGGAGAAATCGCGGGAAAGGCTGGGCTATACAAGCTCCAGCAGAACAATGGGTGCCGCGTCTCCCTTTCTGAATCCGAGTTTCACGATGCGCGTGTAACCGCCGTTCCTGGTGCTGTATTGGGCTTTGGCGAGATCAAAGAGCTGGCGGGCAATCTCCTTGTTCCTGAGCTGGGCGAAAACCCTTCTCTTTGACTCCAGGTCGCCTTTCTTGGCGAGGGTTACAAGTTTTTCCGCGTATTTTGAAAGCTCCAGTGCCCTTATGTGCGTCGTCTCAATCTTCCTGTGCAGAAAGAGCGACAGGGCGAGATTCCTGAGCATGCTTATCCTGTGAGCTGTCTTGCGCCCCAGGGTCCTTGTATATTTCCTGTGTTTCATGACCGATTCTCCTCCTTGGAAGGATAAAACCCCTCACTCATGACCTATACTTCCTCCCGTGAGGGCGGGGCAAGAGAGAGCTCATACTGTGTCAGCTTCTCTTTGATCTCGACAAGCGATTTCTGGCCGAAGTTTTTGAGCTTCATGACATCGTCCTCGGAGAGTGCCACGAGATCCCCTACTTTTCTGACGGCCGCACGCTTGAGACAGTTGAGGGAACGGACCGACAGCCCCAGCTCTTCAATAGGCATGTCAAGTATCTGAGCCTGGTCAACACTTCCTGAGGCAACGGGCACTGCTGAAGGCGGCTTCAGGTTGGTGAAGAAGCTGAGATAGCGCTGGAGAAGCTCCGCTGCGCTGCTCACCGCGTCATGGGGCTGAACGCTTCCATCAGTCCAGACCTCAAGGATGAGCCTGTCATAATTGGTGACCTGCCCGACGCGCGTATCCTCTACCGTATATTTCACCTTCCTGATGGGGCTGAATATTGAATCGACGGGGATAAGGCCCAGGATCTGCTCGGGAGCCTTCTGTTTCTCGGCGGCAACATATCCCTTGCCCTTGCCCACCCTCATCTCCATCGACAGGCGGGCATTTTTCTCGGTAAGCGTTGCGACATGGCAGTCCGGGTTCAGGACCTCCACCTCGGGATCGGGCTGTATATCGGATGCCGTGACCCTTCCTTCCCCCTTCACCTCGATCTTCACCGTTTTGGGCTTTTCGGTAAGAAGCTTGAAGTTGAGCTTCTTCACGTTCAGGACTATCTCGGTGACATCCTCGATAACGCCCGGGATGGTGGAGAACTCATGGAGAATTCCCTCTATGCGGATATGCGTCACGGCGGCGCCGGTGATCGACGAGAGCAGAATTCTCCTGAGGCTGTTGCCCAGCGTGATGCCGAACCCCCTCTCGAGCGGCTCTATGACGAACTTTCCGTAATTTTCCTCACTGTCACTCTTTATCTTCGGTTTTTCTATGACATCCAGCATCAGTGTATCTCTCCTCACGTACTGATTTTATCGAAAGAAAAGCTCAAGGGCCCTCTTTCAGATCATCGGCAGACCCCCACCGAGACTACTTGGAGTAAAACTCCACGATGAGCTGTTCGTTGATCTGCGTATCAATCTCTTGCCTCGTGGGCAGCGAAATGATTCTTCCCTCGGCCTTCTCGTAATTCAGCTCAAGCCACACAGGCACTTTCTTGGACTTGGACTGCTCTATGGACTCCTGGACGAAAGGCTTGCTCCGGGACTTCTCCCTCACCGCCACTATCTCTCCTATCTTGACCTGGTAGGAGGGAATATTCACCTTGTGTCCATTGATGTCCACGTGGCCATGCCTGACAAACTGGCGTGCCTCGCTGCGGGAGTCTGAGAGGCCAAGCCTGAAAATCACGTTGTCAAGCCGTCTTTCCAGGATCCTCAGGAAGTTCTCGCCGGAGACTCCCTTCTGCCTCTCGGCCCTGGTGAAGTAATTCTTGAACTGGCGCTCGTTGAGGCCGTAAATCCTGCGGAGCTTCTGCTTCTCGCGAAGCTGAATGCCATAGTTCGAGAGTTTGCGGCGCATCTGTCCGTGCTGCCCCGGCGGGACAGCACGCTTTATCACCGCGCATTTGGAATCGTTGTAGCAACGATCGCCCTTGAGATAGAGTTTTGTTCCTTCACGCCTGCATAATCTGCATACAGGTCCAACGTAACGAGCCACGTTTTCCCTCCTGTTCCTGACCGCTGTCGGTTAGTTAGAATCTGATGCCTACACCCTTCTCCTCTTGGGCGGCCTGCACCCGTTATGAGGGATGGGAGTCACATCCTTGATAAGGCTTATCTCAAGCCCCGTGGCCTGCAGTGAGCGTATTGCCGCTTCCCTGCCTGAACCGGGGCCTTTCACATATACTTCCACGGAGCGCATGCCATTTTCCATTGCCTTTTTTGCCACTGCCTCCGCTGCTATCTGGGCGGCGAAGGGAGTGCTCTTCCTTGAGCCTTTGAAGCCCAGGCCACCGGCACTGGCCCATGCAACGGCGTTTCCGTTGGGATCAGATATGGTGATGATCGTATTGTTGAAGGTAGATTGAATGTGAGCCACACCCCTGGGGATGTTTTTATGCTCCTTCTTTCTCCCTCGCCCTGCTCCTCTTTTAGCCATTGCGATCCTCCTTGCCTACTTCTTCCTCTTGACGCCCACGGTCCTGCGAGGGCCTTTCCTTGTACGGGCGTTCGTCTTCGTGCGCTGCCCCCTTACAGGGAGCCCCCTGCGGTGGCGTATGCCCCTGTAAGAGTTAATCTCTATAAGGCGCCTTATGTTCGCTGCAACCTCGCGGCGCAGGTCACCTTCCACCTTGTGATGCTTCTCAATCTCCTCTCTCAGCTTTACAAGCTCCTCCTCGGTGAGGTTCTTCACCCGGGTATCCTTGTTGACCTTGGTTATTGAGAGGATCTTCGCGCTTGTGCTGCGGCCTATCCCGAAAATATAGGTAAGCGCAACCTCTACACGCTTGTCTCTTGGTAAATCAACACCTGCTATACGTGCCAATTGTTCACCTCCTTACCCCTGCACCTGTTTATGCTTGGGATTTTTGCACAGTACGCGTATTCTTCCCTTGCGCAGTATGATCTTGCATTTTTCGCACCTTGCTTTTACTGAAGGACGCACTTTCATTGTACCTCACTCCTTATCGTGCCGATCCCTCGGCCTATTTGAACCGGTATACTATCCTTCCCCTTGTGAGATCATAGGGAGACAGCTCGACGGTCACCTTGTCTCCGGGCAGAATCCTGATGAAATTCATCCTGATCTTCCCCGACACATGGGCCAGTACCTTGTGGCCATTGGGGAGCTCCACGCGAAACATGGCGTTAGGCAGGGCCTCCATTACTGTTCCCTCTACTTCAATCGATTCTTCCTTCAATTCACCAGTCACCCCCTTTGGCGCCTCGGCACCATCAAATCCTCCCCTGTCAGGAGAACGGGTATTCCTCGTTCTTCGCCGCCCCGTGCGGCAGGGTCAGTATCCTCGGCCCCTTCTCAGTCACTGCAACGGTGTGCTCAAAATGGGCCGAGCATTTCCCGTCTTCCGTCACTACCGTCCAGTTATCCCGTTTTACTGCCACCTTGTAAGTCCCCAGATTCACCATCGGCTCCAGGGCCAGGACCATTCCCTTCCTGAGCAGAGGCCCTATTCCAGGCGTCCCGTAATTTGGGACCTGGGGCTCCTCATGCATTGCCCGGCCGATTCCGTGGCCCACAAGGTCCCTCACCACGGAAAAGCCGTTTGATTCCACGTGCTCCTGGATACCGCTGGACACGTCTCCCAGCCTGTTTCCAATCACAGCCTTCCTTATGCCCTTGTAGAGCGATTCCCTCGTCACCTGCATGAGCCTGAGCTTTTCAGGCTCCACGTCGCCTATGGCGACGGTTATTGCCGCGTCAGAGCAATAATCCCTGTAAAAGACCCCCATATCGATGCTCACCACGTCACCGCTCTTGAGCTTCCTCTTGTTGGGGATGCTGTGCACCACCTCATCATTGAGCGATATCGTCGTCGCACTCGGGTAGCCCTTGTAGCCCTTGAAGGCCGGCCGGGCTCCCATTTTCACGATGAGACTGTCGGCTATCCTGTCAAGCTCCCTGGTGGTGACGCCCACCCCGGAAGCATTCCTCAGCTCCTCAAGGACTGTTGCCGTTATGTGTCCCGACTCGCGCATCAGGGCTATCTCATCGTCAGACTTAAGAATAATCATGAGACAGCGTGTTCTTTAAGGAGCTCCCTTACCTGTTCCATTATCACCTCGACAGGGGCGCCGGCATTGAGTGCATGAAGGTTCCCCTTCGCATCATAATACTTCAGTAAAGGCGCCGTTTGCTGCTCATAGACATCCAGCCTGTTCAGAATCACCTCTTCCTTGTCATCATCCCTCTGGTAGAGCTCGCCTCCGCATTCATCACAGATGTCCTGCTTTATAGGCGGCCTCCCGAGGAGGTTGTAGATTTCCTGGCAGCTCCTGCAGCTCCTCCTTGAAGAGAGGCGCCTGACAGCTTCCTCCTTCGGGATGCTGAAATCAATTACTGCCTCAATTTTCACACCTTTCAGGGAGAGCATTCCATCAAGGGCCTCGGCCTGCTTGACGGTGCGGGGGAAGCCGTCCAGTATGAACCCCTTCCTGCAGTCATCCTTTTCCAGGCGCTCTTTCACCATGTCAAGAACAACCTCGTCAGGCACAAGCTCGCCCCTGTCCATGAAGCGCTTTGCCCTCATGCCTACAGGCGTGCTGTTCTTGATAGCCTCCCTGAACATGTCGCCGGTGGAGATATGGGCAATCCCGAAGGCCTCCTTGATAAGGTGCCCCTGAGTCCCCTTCCCCGCTCCCGGCATTCCAAGCAAAATGAGATTCATAGACTCTTCCCTCTGGTTACTTCATAAAGCCCTGGTAATTGCGCATCACCAGGCGTGCTTCTATCTGCTGCATCGTGTCCAGTGCCACGCCTACGATGATAAGCATGGAGGTGCTCCCCAGGTAAAAGCTCGTCACTCCCGTGAGCTGCATGACATAGGTGGGAGCAACGGCTATAAAGGCCAGTGATACCGCCGATACCAGGGTGATGCGGTTCATGATCTTCTCAAGGTATTCCACGGTGGGGCGCCCCGGCCTTATGCCCGGAATGAAGCCTCCGTACTTTTTCATGTTGTCTGCCACATCGCCAATGTTGAAGGTGATGGCCGAGTAAAAATAGGTGAAGAAAATAACCAGCAAGGCATAGCACAGGTTATAGAAGAAATGCCGGGGACTGAAGAGCTGTTCAACGAGATTCACAATGGGAGTATACCATGTGGCGGTATCCTGTTTCAGGAACGACGTGAAGGTCGTAGGGAGATACAGGATGGATATGGCAAAGATGATGGAGATGACGCCCGAGTTGTTCACCTTTATGGGGATATAGGTGCTCTGCCCCCCGAAGACACGCCTTCCCACGACGCGCTTTGCATACTGCACCGGGACTTTTCTCATTCCCTGGGTGAGCATGATGATAGCCATGATAAGCAGCACTGCCACAATCGCGAAAAGGAACAGCCTTACATAGAAATTGGGATCGTTGGACACCCTGGCGTAAAAGAATGTCTGCCCGATATATACGGGGTATCTCAGCACGATGCCGCCGAATATGATCATCGAGACTCCATTTCCGATGCCCTTGTCAGTCATCCGCTCACCGAGCCACATCAGGAATGCCGTGCCTGCCGTGAGCGACAGTATCACCATCAGGTAATACATGGGACCTGTCATGAGGAAAATGTGCTCCCCATTCTCGCCCTTCCATTTGGAAAGGCTCAAGGTCATCACCGTGGCCTGGAGAAGGGCAAGCGCCATGGTAAGGGTACGGACATACTGGCCGATCTTGCGGCGCCCCATCTCTCCCCCTTCCTTCTGGAGCTCATGGAGCTTGGGGATGACGACGGTGAGAAGCTGCATGATAATAGATGCGTTGATATAAGGCGTTATGCCCATCGCCCCTATTGAGAAGCGGTTAAGAGCGCCGCCGGTGAACATCCCCAGGAATGAAAAAAGGGCTCCCTGGGTGAGGAGCTGATCCCAGGTTTTCAGATCCACACCGGGCACCGAGATGTGCACCATAAGGACGAAGACCGCGAATCCAAAGGCAACATAAAGGATTCTGTCCCTTAACTCTTTTACTCTGAAGGAGCTAAAAAATGTTCCGATCATTAGATCACCTCAATTTTCCCGCCAGCCTTTTCAATGGCCTCCTGTGCAGTCTTGCTGAACTTGTGAAGCTTCACGGTGACTGCTTTTTCTATTGTGCCATTGGCAAGCACCTTGATCGGGTTGTTCAGGTTCCTGACAAATCCCTCTTTCAGGAGCACATCGGGAGTAATCTCCTTGTGTTCGGCGCATTCTTCAAGGGCACTGAGCCCCACGACCGTATAGACAGTCTTGAAGGGATTCCTGAAGCCCTTGAACTTGGGAAGCCTCCTGTACCATGGGGTCTGCCCGCCCTCGAAGCCCGGTGTTTTCCCTCCGCCCGAGCGGCTGTTCTGGCCTTTCGAGCCTTTCCCCGCTGTCTTCACATGGCAGCCATGGCCCCTGCCCACGCGTTTTACCCGTTTCGTTGAATTCTTTGCAGGTCGTAAATCTGAGAGCTGCATAAGAGTCATTCCCCTTTCATTATGGCTGGTGCACCTGGCTACTGCAGGATCTCTGAAAGCTGCTTGCCGCGGAGTTTCGCCACATCTTCAGCCTTTTTAAGCCCTTTGAGCGCCTTTAACGTGCAGTACACTATATTGATAGCATTATCAGAACCTAAAGATTTCGTAAGAATATCCTTTATTCCTGCCTGCGTCACCACAGCGCGGACGGCTCCACCGGCTATTACGCCTGTGCCCGGGCAGGCAGGCTTCAGCATCACTTTTGCTGCGCCGAACTTCACCGTGAGCTCGTGAGGAATCGTCGTGCCCACAATTGGGACGCTGATGAGGTTTTTCTTTGCCTCCTCGGCTCCCTTTCTTATGGCTTCAGGGACCTCACCGGCCTTGCCGAGGCCGGCGCCCACGGTGCCCTGGCCGTTCCCCACTACCACGAGGGCGCTGAAGGAAAACCTCTTGCCTCCCTTCACCACCTTGGCAACCCTGTTCACCTTTACCACAGTTTCGCTGAATTCTTTGTCAACCTGATCATACCTGTCATACCTGGCCATAATGGTCCTCCCTGCTAGAATTGAATGCCGCCTTCTCTCAGGCCCTCGGCAAGCGCTGCGATTTTCCCGTGGTACTTGTAGCCGCCACGATCAAACACGATGCCTTCAATGCCTTTCTCCTTGATTCTTTCAGCCAGAAGGGAGCCGACCTTTTTTGCCACTACCTTGAGAGAGCCTTCGCGGCCCTCCTTGACTGCCTTCTCAATAGAGCTTGCTGAAACAAGGGTCTTGCCCTCTTCATCATCGATGAGCTGGGCATAAATGTGCTTGAGGCTCCTGAACACCGAGAGCCTGGGGCGATCCTTGGTGCCTCTGAGGCTCTTCCGGATCCGGGCATGCCGCTTTAATCTGTTTGTGTTACGAGAAATTTTATCTATCATGGAACATCCCTCACTATGGTTACTTACCGGTCTTGCCGGCTTTACCGAGTTTTCTGATAATTACTTCCTTGGCATACTTGATGCCTTTTCCCTTGTATGGCTCAGGGGGCTTCACAAACCTTATATTGGCCGCCACCTGCCCCACGAGTTCCTTGTCGATTCCCTTTACTTTGATCTTGTTGACGCCTTTTTCGACTTCCACATCGAAGTCAATGCCCTTGATGGGCGCTATGTCCACAGGGTGGGAATAGCCGCACAGTATCTGTATGCCGTTGCCCTGTTTCAGGACCTTGTACCCTACGCCGATAAGGTGGAGCTCCTTTTCAAAGCCCGTCGTCACACCGACCACCATGTTGTTGATCAGGGTCCTTGTAAGACCGTGGAGCGACCGGTGCTCCTTGCTGTCCGTCGGCCTTTCGACGATTACCGCACCATCGGCCACCTTTATCTTCATGTCCTGGTGGACCTTCCTGCTGAGCTCTCCCTTGGCGCCTTTGACCTTCACTTCGTTCTCCTTGATGGTCACCGTTACCTGAGGCGGAAGCTTGATGGGAGCTTTTCCTATTCTTGACATTGCTACTCCTCCTTCTACCAGACGTATCCCAGAACTTCGCCGCCCACGCCCTTATGCTGGGCCTGCTTTCCCGTCATAAGGCCGCCCGGCGTGGAGAGGATCACCACTCCAAGCCCGCCGAATATCCTGGGAACCTGTGATTTACCGACATAAACCCTCAGCCCCGGCTTGCTTATTCTCCTTATGCCCGATATGATCTTCTGGCGGTTCGGGCCGTATTTCATCTTGATCCTGATTATGCCCTGTGAATTTCCCGTGTTAATCACCTGGAAATCATTTATGAAGCCTTCTTCCTTGAAGATTTTCGCCAAACGCTCCTTCATTTTTGACGCAGGTATGTCTACCTGTTCGTGGAAGGCCGTGTTGGCATTCCTTATCCTGGTGAACATATCCGCGATAGGGTCAGTCATCGCCATGGTTTCGCCTCCATATTTAGTGAGTTATGCACGCCCGCGGCTTGCTACCAGCTGGACTTGGACACACCCGGTATCTCGCCTTTATGGGCTATCGATCTGAAGCAAATCCTGCACATGCCGAATTTCCGAAGATATGCGCGGGGCCTGCCGCACACCATGCAGCGGTTCCTATGCCTTACCCCGAATTTCGGCTTCCTGTTCGCCTTTACTATCATCGCTAATCTTGCCATATCAATCCTCCCGGCCCATTGCCAGAAATATGAAATCCCACGGGTCAGTTCTCCTTCAGAGGGCACCCAAGCAGCTTGAGGAAGTAACGGGCCTCCTCATCGGTCCTGGCCGTCGTGACAATATTGATGTCCATGCCCCTGACCTTGTCCACCTTGTCATATTCAATCTCGGGGAATATGATCTGCTCCTTGAGCCCGAAGGCGTAATTGCCCCTCCCGTCAAAGGATTTCCCCGAGAGCCCCCTGAAGTCCCTGATCCGCGGCAGCGTCACGTTAAAGAGCTTGTCCAGGAAAATATACATCTTCGGGCCTCTCAGCGTGACCTTGCAGCCTATCTTCGTGCCTGCCCTCAGCTTGAAGGCCGCCACAGATTTCTTGGCCTTGGTGATAACGGGCGCCTGGCCAACTATCTGCCTGAGGTCCTCAGCGGCATTGTCCAGCACCTTGGGATTCGTGATGGCCTCTCCGAGTCCCATGCTGATCACGACCTTCTCTAACCGCGGCACCATCTGGACGTTGTCGTAATTGAACTTCTCCCGCATCCGCGGGATGACTTCCTGCTGATATTTCTCCTTGAGCCTCATCATATTCTCACCTTCTTGTGGTTAGGTATTTTTTCAGGCTTATATATGCTCGCCGCATTTTCTGCAGATACGTTCTCTTTTACCCTCGGGCGTATCACGCTTTTTCACCCTCATGGGCAGGTTGCACTTTGTGCACATGAGCATGACCTTGCTTGAATCGACAGGCTGCGCCTTTTCAAGAATGCCTCCCTGGGGCACCTTGGGGGGCCGCGGCTTGGTGTGCTTCTTCGCGATGTTTATGCCGTCAACCAGCACCCTGCCTTCCTTGGGGAAGACTTTCATGACCTTCCCCTTTTTGCCCTTGTCCTTTCCCGAGACCACCATGACGGTGTCATCTCTTCTCACATGTATCTTTCTTGGAGCACTTTCATTCTTTTTCATTTTTCTCACCTCTATGACTTAGAGCACTTCGGGCGCAAGGGAGCATATCTTCATAAACTCCTTGTCCCTTAATTCTCTCGCCACGGGCCCGAAGATTCTCGTGCCCCTGGGATTGAGCTGCTCATTGATAAGCACTGCCGCGTTCTCATCAAATTTGATGAAGGAGCCGTCAGCTCTCCTGATCCTGTTTTTCGTCCTCACCACAACGGCCTTTACCACGTCACCTTTTTTTACCGGTGCGCCTGGAGTCGCCTCCTTGACCGATGCGGTGATGATGTCGCCCACCTTGGCATACTTGTGGTGAAATCCCTTCTTGACCCTGATGCACATTATTTCCCTGGCA
This sequence comes from Candidatus Eremiobacterota bacterium, assembly GCA_031082125.1. Taxonomy (NCBI): domain Bacteria; kingdom Bacillati; phylum Vulcanimicrobiota; species Vulcanimicrobiota bacterium. Next base: position 209,243 of record JAVHLM010000007.1, on the reverse strand, counting down.
CCAGAATTGTCCGCTACCCTTAAACGAGTTTGCTGCTGTATCATCTCTCATTCCTCCATGTGCTCATGTCCTGGAGCTCATATGCTTTCAGCTTTCCTTTGAAGGGCTATTTCTGCCTCTCAAGTATCTCCACCACTCTCCAGCACTTTTCCTTGCTGAGAGGCCTTGTTTCCATGATCTTCACGCGATCGCCCTCGTTGCACTCATTTTTCTCATCATGAGCCTTGAACTTGGAGTTTCTCTTGATGATTTTTTTGTACATCGGGTGGGCGAACTGCCGTTCACAGAGCACCACGACAGTCTTGTCCATCTTGTTGCTCACTACCTTGCCGATCCTTATCTTTCTCCTGCCTCGCGCTTTTGTCTCTTCCATAGTAATCCCTCTCTATCTCCAGTACTTCACTGGGCAAGCTGCCGTTCACGCATGACAGTCCTTATGCGTGCAATCTGGCGCCGGTTCTGTCTTATCTTCGTGAAGTCGCCCTGATGGTTTGTTGCCAGCTGGAACCTGACGTTGAAAAGTTCCTCGGTGGCGTCCTTAAGCTTGTCCTCCAGCTCCAGGGGAGTCATCTCACGGAGCTTCTTTTTCACGTCTCTACGCTTCATGCTTTTCACCACCCACTTCTTCTCTTTCGAGTATTTTGGTCTTCATCGGCAGCTTGTGGGATGCAAGCATAAGGGCCTCTATTGCGGTGTCCTTTGCGACGCCGGCAAGCTCAAAGAGGATCCTTCCAGGTTTTACCACTGCCACCCAGTATTCGGGCGAGCCCTTGCCGCTTCCCATACGGGTCTCTGCAGGCTTCTTCGTGACCGACTTGTCGGGGAAGATCCTGATCCAGAGCTTTCCTCCCCTTTTCACATGGCGGGTGATAGCGATACGGGCTGCCTCTATCTGCCGGTCCGTCACCCAGCAGCACTCGGTGGTCTGAAGGGCGAACTCGCCATGGACCAGGGCATTGCCGCGCTGGGCCTTCCCCTTCATTCTTCCGCGCTGAAGCTTGCGGAATTTTACTCTTTTGGGCATCAAAAGCATTATCATTGTCTATCCCTCCCTGCCGATCCCGGAAAGAGTCTTGTCATCCTCTTCCCTCTTCTTAGTTCTGACCACGGGAAGAATGTCACCGCGGTATATCCATACCTTCACGCCGATCTGGCCGTACGTGGTGAAGGCCTCCCTGATGGCATAATCAATATCGGCTCTCAGAGTGTGAAGAGGCACTTTCCCTTCAAACACTCTCTCTGACCTTGCTATTTCAGCGCCTGCCAGCCTTCCGCTGCACTCTACCTTGATGCCTTTCGCGCCTGCCTTCATGCTCCTTGACATCGCCTGCTTCATGGCTCTCCTGAAAGCAACGCGCTTCTCAAGCTGCTCCACAATGTTCTCAGCAACAAGGGAGGCATCGAGCTCCGGAGTCTTGATCTCCTGCACGGTGACTTTTACCGGCTTGTTGATAAGGGCATTGAGGTTCTTGCGCAGATCCTCTATGCCTGCGCCTTTCTTGCCTATGACAAGTCCCGGCTTGGCCGTGTTGATAATCACATCAACGCGATCTGCACGCTCTATCTCCACATGGGATACGCCTGCGTTCTTCAGCCTGTCACGTACGAACTTCCTTATCTTGATGTCTTCGTGAAGCCATTCCGTGTATTTCTTGTCCTGAAACCATCGGCTGTCCCAGCCCCTGGTGATTTTCAGCCTCAATCCTATGGGATGTATTTTCTGGCCCACTACTTCACCGCCTCTCCTTCTCTTACTATGAACGTGATGTGACTCGTGCGCTTGTGCACCTTGCTCGCCCTTCCCATCGCGCGTGGGATCCAGCGCTTGATGACTGGGCCCCCGTCTATGAATGCCTTGTGGACATAAAGGTTGTCGGCAGAGAGCCTCAGGTTGTTCTCCGCATTGGCGACGGCTGACTTCAGGACCTTCTCAAGGACCTTTGCCGCTCGCTTGGGAGTGAACCTCAGGATCTTGAGCGCCTCCTCGACCTGCCGGCCTCTTATGGCATCAACCACAAGCCTCAATTTTCTGGGTGCCGTTCTCACGTAGCGGGCAACAGCCCTTGCTTCCCGGTTTTCCGTGACCTCGGGATCTGCCGCTTGCTTTGTTTTTTTCAGCTTCTTTTTTTCCATACCACTCATCCCTTTCAGGTGTTGCAGAGCTTCGATGCTCCTCTTATTTCAGCGCCGAGGATCTTTCCGTGTGGGAGCCATGGCCCCTGAAATGCCTGGTGATGGCAAACTCGCCAAGTTTGTGGCCCACCATCTGCTCGGTGATGTAAATAGGGATATGCTTCCTTCCGTCATGGACGGCCAGGGTGTGGCCGATCATCTGCGGCACGACGGTGCATGCTCTCGCCCAGGTCTTGATGACCTTTTTCTCGTTCCGCGCATTGAGCATATCTACTTTTTTTATTAGGTTCTTGTCCACATAGGGACCTTTTTTGACTGACCGGGACACTATGCTTACCCTCCCTTTTCATTTCTTCTTCTTATGATCATCCAGTCGGCCTTCTTCTTCTTCCTGGTTTTGTGGCCGTAAGCCGGCTTCCCCCAGGGGGTGCAGCTTGGCCTGCCAGGTGTGGAGCGGGCTTCACCGCCGCCGTGCGGATGATCACAGGGGTTCTTGGCAATACCTCTCACCTTGCCTCTCTTACCGAGCCATCTGGTGCGGCCTGCCTTTCCGATGCTCTCGTTCTCGTGCTCCACGTTGCCTACCTGCCCGATGGTGGCCCTGCAGTTTACGGAGAGGAGCCTCACCTCGCTCGAAGGGAGCCTAATATGGGCATATCTTCCCTCCTTTGCCAGGACCTGCGCGGCAGCGCCGGCGGAACGCACGAGCTGAGCTCCCTTGCCCGGGAAAACCTCCAGGTTGTGTACCAGCGTGCCCACGGGGATATCAGAGATGGGTATTGCATTCCCCGGCTTGATATCTATCTTCTCACCTGACATTACCACATCATTCACTTTGAGGCCGAGAGGGCACACGATATAGCGTTTTTCGCCGTCGGCATAGTGAAGAAGAGCAATGCGGGCTGACCTGTTGGGGTCATATTCTACTGAAGCCACTTTTGCCGGGATATGATCCTTGTCCCTCTTCCAGTCTATCACGCGGTAGAGTCTCTTTGTTCCGCCGCCCCGCGATCTCGAGGTGACGCGGCCCAGATTGTTCCGGCCACCGGTCTTTTTCAGAGGCCTCATGAGGCTCTTTTCCGATTCAGACCTGGTGATATCGGAGAAATCAGATACCGTCATGAATCTTCTTCCCGCCGAGGTGGGTTTGAAAGTCTTTACTGGCATCTGTCCTCCTCCTTTCCTGTTATTTCGATTCTATTCTTTACCCAGGCGCTCGATTACTGTTCGAAGTAGTCAACGCCTCCTATTTCTATCTTGTCGCCTTCCTTCAAAGTCACTATGGCCTTCTTCCAGTCCGAGGTCCTCCCCTCGTATTTGCCCCTCCGGCGCACTTTGCCTGTCACGTTGAGGGTGTTCACACTGATGACCTTCACGTTGAAAATCTTTTCGATGGCTTTCCTGATCTCCACCTTGTTGGCCGTTTTTTCCACCTTGAAGGTGTACTTGTTGATGGCTGCCCCTTCCATGCTTTTCTCCGTGATGATGGGCTTCTTGATGATGTCTCTCACCGTCTTCATGACAGCACCTCCTCTACATGCTTCAGTGCTTCCTTCTCAAAGACAAGGTTATCAAAGTAAAGAGTGTCATAAACATTGATGCCCTCGGGCTTTACGATCCTTACCCCGGGGATGTTTCTCCCTGATTTCTCAACTATCTCGTCAATTTCCTTGACGATGAAGAGGGTCTTCCCCTCGAGCTTGAGATCCTTCATCATTGCCGCAAAAGTACGGGTGCTGATGGCATCCATGGCTATCTTTTCCAGGACCAGGAGCTGCCCCGCCTTCACCTTGGCGGAAAGGGCTTCCCTGAGGGCGAGCCGCCGCATCTTCCTTGGCATGGCCGTAGCATAGTCCCTCATTCTGGGGCCGAAGGTTGTCCCGCCGCCTTTCCAGATAGGCGAACGAATGCTCCCATGGCGTGCTCTTCCCGTCCCCTTCTGCCTCCATGGCTTTTTACCACCGCCGGAGACCTCTCCGCGGGTTTTGGTGTGCGCCGTGCCGGCTCTCTTGTTGTTGAGCTGCCTTTTCACCGCCATATGGAGATGGCACTCCTTCACCGGCACCTCGAAGACCTCTTTCTTGAGGTCCAGGGAGCCGACGTTCTTGCCGGTCTTATCGTATATCGTTACCTGGGGCATATCTGCACCTCCCATGTCCTTCCTTTTCGCTGCTTGGCTGATATTACGCCTTCACTGAATCCCTTATGAGAAGAAGTCCCTGCGGTGGGCCTGGAACGGCGCCCCTCACCAGGAGCAGGTTCTTCTCGTTGTCCACCCGTATGATCTTGAGGCCCTGGGCAGTCACCCTGTCGCACCCCATGCGGCCGGGCTTTCTCGTTCCCTTGATGGTCCTGGCGGCATCGGTGGAGCCGCTTGATGCAGGCTGCCTGTGAATCATCGAGCCGTGGCTTCTGGGGCCGCCCTTGAAATTGTGGCGCTTCATGCCTCCCGCGTAGCCCTTACCCTTGGAGGTCCCGATGACGTCCACGAGCTGCCCGTTCTCAAAAATACCCACTTTTATCTCCTGTCCCACCTTGAAGTCCTTAGTTGCCTCCATGGCGAACTCTCTCATGTACCGGTGCGGCTTGATGTCCCGTTTTTTATAGTATCCCGCCACGGGCTTGATGAGCTTTTTCTGCTTGATGCTCCCGAAAGCCATCTGGACAGCCGTATACCCATCCTTCTCCACCGTGCGGAGATCGGTCACCACGCAGGGTCCCGCCGCTATCACCGTCACGGGCACAGCCCTGCCGATCTCATCAAAGATCTGCATCATACCGAGTTTTTTTCCTATTATGCCTTTCACGTCACTAACCTCCTGCGCTTATGCCAAGGAATGCATTGATGGTCTTCCCCCCGGGGGCCCTGCGCTCAGCCCTTTATCTCGATATCGACACCTGCAGGGAGATCGAGCTTCATAAGGGCATCGATGGTCTTCTGCGAAGGGTCAAAATAGATATCGATGAGACGCTTATGGGTCCTTATCTCAAAATGCTCCCTGGACTTCTTGTCCACGTGAGGCGATCTGAGCACACAGTAAATATTCTTTTCCGTCGGGAGAGGGATGGGCCCCGAGATGTTGGCGCCTGATTTCTTGGCTATCTCAACGATCCTCTCTGCCGATTCGTCAAGAATCCTGTGTTCATAGGCCTTCAGCCGTATCCTGATCTTTTGCTTGGCCATAAGCGTTCCTCCTTGTCTTCTCACGAGCGCCCGGCATTCCGGCGCGTATTAATCTTGACTGCACTCACTCTATGATGCCGACGACGACACCGGCGCCGACAGTTCTTCCTCCCTCGCGGATTGCGAAGCGGAGGCCCTCATCCATCGCGATTGGCGTGATGAGGTCCACTTCTATGGTCACGTTGTCGCCGGGCATGATCATCTCCATGCCCTCGGGCAGCTTGATGGCCCCCGTCACATCGGTGGTCCTGAAATAGAACTGCGGACGGTACCCGTTGAAAAACGGCGTATGGCGACCGCCTTCTTCCTTGGAGAGCACGTAGACCTCGGCCTTGAACTTTGTGTGGGGCTTGATGGATCCGGGCTTCGCCAGGACCTGCCCTCTCTCAATTTCTTTCCTGTCTACACCGCGGAGGAGCACGCCTATATTGTCGCCGGCGCGGCCCTCATCGAGGATCTTGCGGAACATCTCCACACCGGTGCAGACAGTCTTCTTCACCTCTGTGGAAAAGCCCACTATCTCTATCTCGTCGCCCACCTTGACGATTCCCCGCTCTGCCCTTCCCGTGGCCACCGTGCCTCTTCCCGTGATGGTGAAAACGTCCTCGACGGGCATCAGGAAAGGCTTGTCAATGGGGCGCTCCGGGAGAGGGATATACTCATCTATGGCGCTGCAGAGATCTTCAATGGCCTTGTACCACTTGGGATCCTCCTCACCCCCTTCGAGGGCCTTCAGGGCTGATCCCTTTATGACAGGCAGCTTATCGCCGGGGAAGTTGTACGCACTGAGGAGTTCTCTTACTTCAAGCTCTACAAGGTCGATGAGCTCCGGGTCGTCAACCATGTCCACCTTGTTCAGAAACACCACAATATAGGGCACATTCACCTGGCGCGCCAGGAGAATGTGCTCGCGCGTCTGGGGCATGGGGCCGTCGGCGGCGGAGACCACGAGGACTGCGCCGTCCATCTGTGCCGCACCGGTGATCATGTTCTTGATATAGTCGGCATGACCAGGGCAGTCCACATGGGCATAATGCCTCTTGGCAGTCTCGTACTCGGCGTGATATATCGCGATAGTGATGCCGCGCTCCTTTTCTTCAGGAGCATTGTCAATCTGATCGACATTGAGAGCCTTGGTGGTTCCCGTTGCGGAGAGGAACTTGGTAATTGCTGCCGTAAGGGTCGTCTTGCCATGATCGACATGGCCGATGGTCCCTATATTGACATGGGGCTTGGTTCTGTCAAATTTCTGCTTTGCCATTCTTTTTTCTTCCTTTCTTTCCACCCGTCAATCCCGCGTAACTGGTACTTGCTGCGCAGGCGACAGGCTTCCCGCAGCGCCGGCCCACCGGCTTTCATTGCATTCCGCCTTTTAATCCGCGAGAAAATATTAACTCAACTAGTATATTGAATATCCTGAAAAAAATCAAGTACTTTTTCGTTAAATTTTATTAATGTTGATAGCTCCTCCCGTAAACGCGCTCCATTATCTCTTCCTGTATCGGTTTGGGCACTTCAGAATACTGGGCGAACTCCGAGGTGAAGATGGCTCTTCCCTGGCTGAGAGAGCGCATGTCAGTGGCATAGCCGAACATCTGTGCGAGGGGCACATGGGAATAGATTGCCTGTATGCCGCCCGGGAGGGCTTCCATCCGCTCAATCCTGCCCCTTCTTGAATTGAGGTCGCCGATTACCTCGCCGAGATACTGCTCGGGCGTCTCGACGACAACCTTCATAATGGGCTCCTTCAGGTAACACTCGGTGGTGCTCAGGGCATTCTTGAGGGCGATGGAGGCCGCTATCTTGAAGGCAAGCTCTGTGGAATCCACTTCATGATACGATGCCCCGAGAAGGGTCGCCGTTATCCCTATGACAGGGTAGCCAATCAGGTAGCCTGTCTCAATGGACTCGCGCAGGCCCTGCTCTATTGCCGGTATGAACTCCTTGGGTATCGTTCCCGGTGGGAGGTCATTCAAGAATACAAAGCGCTGACCGTTGTTAAGAGGCTCTATCTCGATGACCACGTGGCCGTAAAGTCCCCGGCCGCCTGTCTGCTTGACAAACTTGCCTTCACCCCGCGACGGGCGCCTTATGGCCTCTTTGTAGGCAACCTGGGGCTTGCCCACGTTGGCTTCCACGTTAAACTCCCGCAGGAGCCTGTCAATGATGATCTCCAGGTGGAGCTCGCCCATACCCGAGAGAAGGATCTGCCCCGTCTCGTCATCAGTTTTCATCTTTATGGTGGGATCCTCGTCCAGTATCCTGTTGATGGCGTCGCTGAGCTTGTCCTGGTCCGCCTTGGTCCTGGGCTCGATGGCCACGGATATGACAGGCTCGGGGAACTTGATGTCCTCGAGAAGGATCGGGTGCTTCTCGTCGCAGAGGGTGTCGCCTGTCCGCGTGAATCTCATCCCCACCAGCGCCGCCAGGTCGCCTGCTCCGATGAAGGAGATGTCCTCGCGGCGGTCGGCATGGAGCCTCAGGATCCTGTTCACCCTCTCCCTTTTCTTATGGGTGGCATTATAGACCGATGAGCCCACGTTGAGGGTGCCGGAATAGACCCTGAAATAGGTGAGCTTTCCCACATATGAGTCTGACTGGATCTTGAAGGCCAGTGCCGAAAAGGGCTCTTCAAAATCGGCCTTCCTCGTCACCTCGAGCCTCTTGTCGGGGTTGATTCCTATCACTGCAGGGACATCGGCCGGGGAGGGGAGATAATCAACGACGGCATCAAGGAGCGGCTGGACACCCTTGTTTTTCAAAGAGGCACCGCAGAGGACGGGAACAATCGAATAGCTGATGGTGCCTTTTCTCAGGCCCCTTATTATCTCTTCTGCGGTAAGCGTGTGGGATTCATAGTATCTGTCCAGGAGTTCCTCATCCTGCTCTGCCACCGCTTCAAGAAGTATCTCGCGGTAGAGCGTGGCCTGCGAGACCAGGTCCTCGGGGATGTCTTCCTTGACGAGATTTGTGCCAAGCTCATCGGTGTATTGGATGGCCTTCATTGAAATGAGATCAATGACTCCCTCGAAGCGGCTCTCATCCCCTATGGGGAGCTGCACGGCAACGGCATTTACCTTCATCTTTTCCCTGAACCTGTCCAGCACGTTGTAGAAATTGGCGCCGGTCCGGTCCATCTTGTTGATGTAGGCAATTCTGGGCACATGGTAACGGTCGGCCTGCCGCCAGACCGTCTCTGACTGGGGCTGCACACCCGCCACCGCGTCGAATATAACAATTAAACCGTCGAGAACGCGCATTGAGCGCTCAACTTCGACGGTAAAATCTACGTGGCCCGGGGTATCGATGATGTTTATCTTGTGATCGCGCCACTGGCAATACGTCACTGCCGAGGTGATGGTAATTCCCCGCTCTTTCTCCTGGACCATCCAGTCCATGGTCGCCGCACCGTCATCGACTTCTCCCATCCTGTGCACGCGACCGCTGTAAAAGAGAATCCTCTCGGTCGTCGTCGTTTTCCCTGCGTCAATATGAGCAGCGATCCCGATGTTCCTCGTAGATTGCAGCGAATATTCCGGTTTTTGATTCACCTGGGCTTTCATTTCGGACAACTCCCAAGAACTTCTCACCACGTTCTCGTTATACTCACGGAGCATTACTGACGACATCATTCTGCAATCGCGCAGAATGTGCGTCATTAAAAAATCGGAAAAACTTTTCCGAAGAAAAGTCTCCATTCACCTTCCCGGTGAAGCCTATTCCCGTGAGAAAAACAGAAACTTTTATATTACCACCTGTAATGGGCGAAAGCCTTGTTGGCTTCAGCCATCTTGTGGGTATCCTCGCGCTTTTTCACCGCGGCTCCCACGCCCTGAGAGGCATCCATAAGCTCATTGGCAAGCTTTTCCTGCATGGTCTTGCCCCCCCTCTTGCGGGTGAAGCCTATGAGCCACCTCATCGCAAGGGCCCTTTTCCTCTCAGGCCTCACTTCCATGGGCACCTGGTAGGTGGCGCCGCCGACTCTTCTCGGCCTTACCTCTACCTGAGGTGATACGTTTTCCATGGCCATCTTGAAGACCTTTACAGGGTCCTTGCCGGTCTTTTTTGAGATCGTATCCATTGATCCGTAAAAGATCCGCTCGGCGGTGCATTTCTTCCCCCTGAGCATGAGCTTATTGATGAACCTGGCGATGACCTCATCGCCGTATACAGGGTCCACGAAAACTTTTCTCTTTTCAACAGGTCCTTTTCTTGGCATCTTCTTCAACCTCCCACGCTATTTTGCCGCGGCTTCCTTGGGCCTCTTCGCTCCGTATTTCGACCTTCCCTGGCGCCTGTTTGCCACGCCTGCCGTATCAAGGGTTCCCCTTATGATATGGTAGCGGATGCCGGGAAGATCCTTGACCCTTCCGCCCCTTATAAGCACCACCGAGTGCTCCTGAAGATTATGCCCGATGCCCGGTATGTAGGCAGTGACCTCCACGCCGTTCGAGAGACGGACCCTGGCCACCTTCCTGAGGGCCGAGTTGGGCTTCTTGGGTGTGATGGTCTTCACCTGGGTGCAGACACCTCTCTTCTGCGGTGCACCGGGGATGTTGAAAGTCCGAAGCTGCAGGGAATTGTAGGAAACCCTCATGGCTGGGGACTTGCTCTTCTTTGTAGCCTGTTTTCTGCCTTTTCTCACCAGCTGATTGATGGTAGGCATAAAAAAATACCTCCCTGTATGCTTAAAATCTCAATGATAACAGCATTTGTTATCTTTCTAGTATCACAGCAGGAACGTACACAAGATAGAGCCTTATATTCTCAGCGAGAAACCCCGGAAAATAATACCCCCTTGAGTTCCTTCGATACGTTTATTCATTTTAGCACCCAAACTTCAATCTGTCAAGACTTTTTCAATATTTTCCATGAATTTCATAATTAGAACAGGAGGTGCATGCACTTCAGCTACATTTAAAATGGCGCCACAACTTAAAAGGATGAGTGCTGAATAAGGGAACGTCAGTAGGAGAAGAAAAATCTTATCTTCTTAAGGAAATCGTCGGCAATGGAGAGGATCTCGCTTTGAGAGGCATGATCGCATACGCCTTCCTGCTCCCTTGACTCGGCCCTCTCCCTTTCGACCATAGAGCGCTGCTGCCTCCTTGCGAGGGCCTCGCTCAGTGTCTCCTCCACCTTAGGATTCTGCTTGAGGATATAGCGCAGGTCCTCTTTCCCCATCGAGAAAAGCTCAAGGTCGTCCATGGCTGATACCGTGGCGGTCCTTGGCTCACCGGTGAGGAGCGATATCTCGCCGAAAAAGCTCCCCTCCTTCATCTCCTTCTCGAGGTACACGTCGCCCTTGTCATTCTCGGCTTTCACGAGGACCTTTCCCTTCTTCACGATATAGAAGGTGTCACCCTGCTCTCCCTGGCTGAATATGGTCTCGCCGGCGCCGAAGACCAGTATCTTGAGCTTTTCCGCCAGGTATTCCAGGTTCTTGTCCTCCAGGAAGCACAGAAAATCTATGCTCTTGAGGAGAGCGATCTTGTCTTCCATCGATATCCCCTTCACATACTCCCTCAGGTAGATATTCTGGAAAGGGGCGGGGAACACGATGTCCTCTCTCTGGAACTTGTACCATATCTTTTCCATGACAGCTGAAGCAATGGGAGAGTTCTGGAAAAAGTCCTCAGTCCAGTACACCAGCTTGTATTTCACGAAATAATCTCCGTATTCCACGACTCTCATCCTTGGGGCAGGCTCTGAGAGGATCCCTTCAGTGGCTGTCATGATCTCCTTGAGGGCGTTCATGACCTTCCTGGGACTGTGCCTGCTGTGGACATTCACCGTCAGGGCCCTGCAGTGGGAAAGGGCGGGAAGGGAGTAATTGAGCACTTCCAGCTTTGCTACCATGCTGTGGGGAAATGTCACAATATTGTCATCGATGGTCAGGAGCGAGATTGAGCGCCAGTCTATGCTTACGATTTTCCCCTCGTAGCCGTCAAGCTTCACGAAGTCGCCGACAGAATAGGGCCTTGAAAGGTTGAGGGCCAGGCCGGCAAAGAGGTTCCCCAGGGTGTCCTGGAGCGCCAGACCTATGACCACCGAAATTATTGCCGACGTGGTGAGAAGGCTCGCCACGTTCACCTTGAGGATCACTCCGACAGTGATAAAGAGGAGCACCAGGTAGAGGGAGGCAATCAGGAGCTGCCGGTAGACCTGGAGAGTCTCCCCTTTCCCCACCTTGGGGAGGAAATAGTCAAAGAAGCCGCCGTTGAACATCTCAATCATAAGCATCCCGAGGAGAATGACAAAGAGCATGAGAATGATGCTCTGGATGAGAGGTGTCACCGCCGTGGGGGGGAAGAAATTGGCGAACCACCAGACTACCGATACGTTCACGAGGAAATAGGAGATAAGCCTTATACGGGAGAGAATCGTCGTGAGCAGCCTGGATTTCCACTTTACGATCTTGAAAGTGAAAAAATAGATGAAGTTGAGAAGCAGAAACACTATCACTCCATCAAGGAGCTTCCTGAGAAACTCAAGCTCATTCCATACCATGGACTTCCCTCACCTGTCGCCAGCCTGCTTCAGCACTGCTGCTCAGTCGAAAAGAAAACCTTATAAAGAAACTGCCTCCCCTCCATGAAGCCTCCGGCCCCATTGAATTCCAAGGCAGTTCCTCTGTGCCGCTTTTCCTCTGAAGAATTCGCGCTAAGTCTCGCTCATTACGCTTTCTTCCTCTTCCTCTTCCATTTCCTCTTCCTCGGCCTCACTGCCGAAGTCCTCATGCCTTGCCGCCTCGGCGAAGGCCTGGTCGAACCTGTCAGGCTCCTGGACTCCCTCCAGTTCGACGCTTCTGTAGCGCGTCATGCCAGTGCCCGCAGGGATCAGCTTGCCGATGATCACGTTCTCCTTGAGGCCAAGGAGGGGATCTACTTTCCCGTTGATGGCGGCCTCGGTGAGTACCCTGGTGGTCTCCTGGAACGATGCCGCCGACAGGAATGAGTCCGTGGCCAGCGATGCCTTGGTGACGCCGAGTATGACAGGTCTTGCCTTGGCGAACTTCTCGGGATCGTCGTACTCCTTCATGATCTTCTTGTTGGCTTCCTCGAAGTCCCAGGTGTCCGCAAGGCTCCCCGGGAGGAGATCGGTCTCGCCTGAATCCTCGACCTTTACCTTCCTGAGCATCTGGCGCACGATGACTTCCACGTGCTTGTCATTGATGTCCACGCCCTGTGAGCGGTACACTATCTGGATCTCATCGACAAGGTAGCGCTGTACTTCCACGACACCCTGTATTCTGAGCACGTCGTGGGGGTTCTTGGGACCCTCGGTGAGCTGAGTGCCCGCTTCAATAGCCGTGCCGTCCATGAGCTTTCTGCCCTTAATGTCCTTGAGGCGGGCATTGAAGGGAATGGAATAGGACCTTTCCTCGCCGTTGGGGTTTCTCACGATGAGCTTTCTCATGTTCTTCTCGTCAGTTATCTGGAGAATGCCGTCCACCTCTGCTATCACGGCGACGTGCTTGGGCTTGCGGGCCTCGAAGAGCTCCTCGACGCGGGGAAGACCCTGGATAATGTCTTCCGTTGCAACGCCGCCCAGATGGAAGGTGCGGAGCGTCAGCTGAGTGCCCGGCTCCCCGATGGACTGGGCCGCAATGATGCCCACGGTCTCGCCGATCTCCACCATCTTGCCCGTGGCAAGGTTCCTTCCATAGCACTGGATACACACTCCATGCCGAGTCTTGCATGTGAGGACAGAGCGCACCTTCACTTTTTCAAGGCCGGCCTTCTGTATCTTCGCAGCATCGGCTTCATTTACTTCGCTGCCCTTTGAGACAATGAGATCGCCTGTTTCGGGATCAAAGACATCCTCGGCGGTAACACGGCCTATCACGCGCTCCCAGACCTCAACGGTGCTCTCGCTGCCTTCCTTGATGTCGGTCACGTACACGGAATCCTTGGTGCCGCAGTCCTCTTCCCTCACGATGATGTCCTGCGCCACGTCAACGAGCCTCCTGGTGAGGTAACCGGAGTCGGCGGTGCGCAGCGCCGTGTCGGCAAGTCCTTTACGGGCGCCGTGTGTTGAGATGAAGTACTCAAGGACCGAGAGACCCTCCCGCAGGTTTGACCTGATGGGAAGGGGGATGATGCGGCCTGACGGGTCTGCCATGAGGCCCCTCATACCGGCTATCTGCTTCACCTGGGCCGGGTTTCCTCTCGCGCCTGACGTGGCCATCATGAAGATGGGGTTCAGGCGGTCAAGGTGGCGCATCATTGCGTTTTCCACGTCATTGGTGGCCTTGTTCCAGATGCTGACAATCTTCTTGTATTTCTCCTCATCAGTAGTGAGGCCCATCTCAAAATGGTTTTCCGCCTTGTTCACCTGATCGTCGGCATTGCGGAGAATCTCCACCTTTTCGGGGGGGATCTGGATGTCATCGACGCCGATGGTCGTGCCCGAGCGCGTGGCGAACTCAAAGCCAAGCTGCTTGATATTGTCAAGGAGCCTCGCGGTCTTGGAGTTGCCATGGGCGCGGTGGCAGTCATGCACAAGGTTCCTGAGGAGTTTCTTATGGACCACCTCGTTGACGAAGGAGATGTCCAGGTCATCGGGAATGGCCTGGTAGAAAAGAAGCCTCCCCACGGTGGTCTCCTCAAGCCTCTGCTCTGTTTTCTTTATTGCCTCGAATTCTTCCACGGTTATCCTGCCTTCGCCCAGGTCCTTTTCAGCGATTCTGAGCTTCTTGCTGGAGATTATCACCTTGACCAGGGCCTGCAGCTCGATTATCCCTTCGTGGTATGCCATGATGGCCTCGTCCTCGGAGCTGAAATAACGGCCCTCTCCCTTTGAGTTGGGCTTTTCTATGGTGAGGTAATAGCACCCCAGCACCATGTCCTGCGTGGGAGTGCAGGCAGGGACCCCGAAGGCGGGGAGCAGGATGTTGTTAGACGAGAGCATGAGGAGTCTCGCCTCGGCCTGGGCACCCGCCGAGAGGGGCAGATGGACAGCCATCTGATCGCCGTCGAAATCGGCGTTATAAGGCGTGCAGACAAGGGGGTGAATCTGGATTGCCTTCCCCTCGACAAGCACGGGCTCAAAAGCCTGGATTCCCAGGCGGTGGAGAGTCGGGGCCCTGTTGAGGAGCACGGGGTGGTCCTTGATGACCTCTTCCAGCACGTCCCATACCTCGGGGCGCACACGCTCCACCATCTTCTTGGAGCTCTTGATATTGTGCACAAGGCCCCTGTCCACGAGCTTTTTCATCACAAAAGGCTTGAAAAGCTCGAGGGCCATTTCCTTGGGGAGTCCGCACTGGTGAAGCTTCAGGTAGGGTCCCACGACGATGACTGAGCGCCCTGAGTAATCGACGCGCTTGCCCAGGAGATTCTGCCTGAAACGGCCTTGTTTTCCCTTGAGCATGTCCGAGAGGGACTTGAGGGGCCTGTTGTTCGGACCGGTGACGGGCCGTCCCCTCCTTCCGTTGTCTATGAGGGCGTCAACGGCCTCCTGGAGCATCCTTTTCTCGTTCTTCACGATGATATCAGGCGCTCCCAGGTCCAGAAGCCTCTTGAGCCTGTTGTTACGGTTGATCACGCGGCGATAAAGGTCATTAAGGTCCGACGTGGCGAAGCGGCCGCCGTCAAGCTGCACCATGGGGCGGAGCTCCGGGGGAATGACAGGGATCACTTCCAGGATCATCCACGTGGGCTTGTTTCCCGATTTCCTGAAAGCCTCGACGACGTCAAGCCTCTTGATGGCCTTGCTTCTCTTCTGGCCGCTCAGGGTTCTCACGTCATCGCGCAGCTTCGTGTAAAGGCTTTCGAGCTCAATTGCGGCAAGAAGCTCCTTTATCGCCTCGGCGCCCATTCCCGCTTTGAAGGCATCGCCGTATTTTTCCCTCATCTCGCGGTATTCCATCTCGGTGAGGAGCTGCCTGTGGTGGAGGGGGGTGTCGCCTGGATCGATGACGACGTATGCCGCGAAATAGATTATCTTCTCCAGTGTACGCGGCGACATGTCAATGAGAAGGCCTATCCTGCTCGGGACGCCCTTGAAGTACCAGATGTGGGAGACGGGGCTCGCGAGCTCAATGTGTCCTATGCGGTCGCGTCTCACCTTGGAGCGCGTCACCTCTACGCCGCACTTGTCGCATATGATGCCCCTGAACCTGATCCTCTTGTATTTCCCGCAATGGCATTCCCAGTCCTTGATGGGGCCGAAGATCTTTTCGCAGAAGAGACCGTCTCTCTCCGGCTTGAGGGTCCGGTAGTTTATCGTCTCGGGCTTTTTTACCTCTCCGAAGGACCACTCCCTGATCTGCTCAGGCGAGGCGAGGCCTATTTTCATTGCTTCAAAATTGTTGACGTCTATCAATTTTGTCCCTCCTTATCTCTCAGGAACGATGCGTTTTCCTGCTTTCAGGCTTCATTATATCTCAAACCAGGCGCCCGCACGAGGACACCATAGTGCTAGATTGACGAGAGGGCCTCATCTTCCAGGTCAAGCCCGATCTCCCTCGCAGTCGCTTTGACATCCAGGTCCTCAGAGCCTTTCAGCTCGATTTCCTTGAGGTGGCCGAGCTCGTCCTCCGAGAGGATCCTCACGTCCAGGCAGAGGCTCTGGAGCTCCTTGATGAGCACCTTGAAGGATTCGGGAACGCCGGGCTCAAGGACGTTTTCACCCTTCACGATGGCCTCGTAGGTCTTTACGCGACCCACGACGTCATCGGATTTCACCGTGAGAAGCTCCTGGAGCGTATAGGCCGCGCCGTAAGCCTCAAGGGCCCAGACCTCCATCTCGCCGAACCTCTGGCCGCCGAACTGAGCCTTGCCGCCGAGAGGCTGCTGCGTGATGAGGGAGTATGGACCCGTTGATCGCGCATGGATCTTGTCGTCAACAAGATGGGCAAGCTTCATCATGTATATCTGCCCCACGGTGATCCTGCAGTCAAAGGGCTCGCCCGACCTCCCGTCCAGAAGGACCGATTTCCCGTCTTCAGGGACTGTGTTGAATACCTCGATATAGTCTGCCAGGCTGTTGAAGGCCTCTTCAGAAAGGCTGACATACTCCTTCTTTACCACGGAGCGTACCTTCTCCCTCACGGTCTTGGTCTGTATGATATGGTCCAGTTCCTCCTCGTTGATGGCGGTCTTCTTTTTCTTCGCCTGCTTGAGAAGGTTCTCCTTGGCCTTGGGGCTCTCGACGATCTTGGCAAGCTCTTCCTTGCTCAGCTTGATCATCTTGCCCGTGAGGTAGATACCCAGGCGCTCGACGGGATCATCGCTCTCGAGGAGATACTTTATTGAGGCGTCGGTGAGAATGATTCCCCTGTCATCCAGGATCTTCTTGAGATGAGCGCGCTTCATGAAGAGGCGGATCTCCCCTTCGCTGGCACTGTCAAAAACCGGGCATTCAACACGGACGCCTATATCGCGGCTTGCGCCGCCGATGTGAGTCTCCAGGATCTGCCCGATGTTCATACGGGAAGGCACGCCGAGAGGGTTAAGGACTATCTGCAGCGGCGTGCCGTCAGGCATATAAGGCATGTCTTCTATGGGGAGCACTTTCGCGATGACCCCCTTGTTTCCATGGCGGCCTGCCATCTTGTCGCCCTGGAGGATCTTTCTCTTCTGTGCCACGTAGACCCTCACGAGCTGGTTCACGCCCGGCGAAAGCTCATCGCTGCTCTCCCTGGAGAAGACCTTTACATCAATGACCTTCCCCTTTTCACCGTGGGGAACCTTCATGGAGGTGTCCCTCACATCCCTGGCCTTTTCGCCGAAAATCGCCCGAAGCAGCCTCTCCTCGGCGGTGAGCTCCGTCTCGCCCTTGGGTGTCACTTTCCCTACGAGGATGTCTTCGGGGCGCACATCGGCGCCGATGCGCACGATGCCTCTCTCGTCAAGGTCCTTGAGAGCTTCCTCGCCGACGTTGGGGATATCTCTCGTGATCTCCTCGGCTCCCAGCTTGGTGTCCCTGGCCTCGCACTCGTATTCTTCAATATGGATCGAGGTGAAGACGTCGTCCATCACGAGCTCCTCGCTGATGAGAATGGCGTCCTCGTAATTGTATCCTTCCCAGGGCATAAAGGAGACAAGGACATTTCTTCCCAGGGCAAGCTCGCCTTCCACGCTGGATGCGCCGTCAGCTATCACCTGGTTGGCCTTGATTTTCTGGCCTTTTCTCACCGTGGGTCTCTGGTTGATGCAGGTACCGGCGTTTGAGCGCTTGAATTTCATAAGCCGGTAAGTCTTCTTCTTGCCTTTTTCATTCTGCACCACGATATCGTTTGAGTTCACGGCTATCACCACGCCGTCCTCCTCGGAATTCATCAGTGCGCCTGAATCCTTCGCCGCGCGGAACTCCATGCCCGTTCCCACGAGAGGCGCCTCGGGCTTGAGAAGCGGCACGCCCTGGCGCTGCATGTTGGCTCCCATAAGGGCCCTGTTTGCATCATCATGCTCAAGGAAAGGGATGAGCGCCGTGGCGACGCTGACGACCTGCTTGGGCGAGACGTCGATATAGTCAATCTCATCCTTGTTCACCAGGATGGTGTCGTGCCTTGACCGGGCCACTACCTTCTCGGTGACGATATTTCCGCCGGCATCAAGGGGTGTGTTGGCCTGTGCGATAACAAACTCATCCTCCTCGTCGGCGCTCAGGTAATCAGCATGGTCCATCACGGTGCCCCTTTCTACTTTCCGGTAAGGCGTCATGATGAAGCCAAAGTCGTTTACCTTGGCAAAGCAGGCAAGGGAGCCGATGAGGCCGATGTTGGGGCCTTCAGGGGTCTCGATGGGGCATATCCTTCCGTAATGGGAATAATGGACATCGCGGACCTCGAAACCGGCGCGCTCCCTGCTCAAGCCACCCGGGCCGAGGGCCGAGAGCCTCCTCTTGTGAGTCAGCTCAGCCAGGGAGTTGGTCTGGTCCATGAACTGGGAGAGCTGGCTGGAGCCGAAGAACTCCTTGATGGCGGCCACGACGGGCCTTATATTGATAAGGGCCTGCGGTGTCACGGTCTCGATGTCCTGCACGGTCATCCTTTCTCTCACAACCCTTTCGAGCCTCAGGAGCCCCACACGGAACTGGTTCTGCAGCAGCTCGCCGACAGCCCTTACCCTCCTGTTCCCAAGGTGGTCTATGTCGTCATGCTTCACGATTACGTCAAGGTGGCGATCATCCTGGGCACTCAGGCCCTTCTCCCCCCTGAGGAGGGCCGCCATGTAACGGACCGCTGCCACGATGTCCTCTTTCGAGAGAATCTCACCATAGCTCATGGGGGCTTCGCATTCTGCACACTCAACGGCGCCGGGTTTTGAAAGGGTTCCGCACTTGCCGCATACAAGCTTGATTCCCAGCTTCTTGTTGAATTTGTACCTGCCCACCTTGCCGAGATTGTAGCGCTTGGGGTCGAAGAAGAGGTTCTTCAGGAGCGTCTTTGCGCTGTCGGCATTGGGAGGATCACCGGGTCTGAGCTTGCGGTATATCTCTATGAGGGCATCATCCCTTGTCTTTATGGAATCCTTGGTGAGAGTCTCTTCTATGATGGGATCGTTATTGAAGATATCGCGGATATCCTTGTCCGTCTCATAGCCGAGGGCCCTGATCAGCACCGTGACATGGATCTTCCTGGTCTTGTCTATGCGGACCCCTATGATATCGGATACATCGCTTTCAAATTCGAGCCAGGCACCCCTGTTGGGTATGACCATTCCCAGGTAGAGCGTTTTTCCCGTAGGATCCGGCACTGTCTGGAAGTAAATTCCGGGAGAGCGCACGAGCTGGCTTACGATGACCCTTTCGGCACCGTTGATTATAAAGGTGCCTTTCTGGGTCATGCTGGGGAAGTCGCCCATGAAGATCTCCTGCTCTTTTACCTCCTTGATCTCATTCTCTTCCTTGGTGATGAGCCTTACTTTCACCTTGAGGGGCCTTGCATAGGTCATGTCCTTGTCCTGGCACTCCTCTATGGAGTGGGTCGGCTCACCCAGCGAGTGGTCCAGGAACTCCAGGATCAGGTTGCCGGTGAAGTCTTCGATAGGGGAGATATCACGGAAAGCCTCTCTTATGCCTTCATCAAGAAACTTTTCATATGATGATCTCTGAAGCTCTATCAGGTTCGGAACTTCGACTGCCTGGAAGATCTTCTGGAAGCTTACCTTCTCTGGGTTTCGATGTCGATTGGCTTTCATAATGTCCATAGAATAACCTCCCTCTCAAAATGCAAAAAAGCCAGGCTCATAACAACAGACCTCGCTTTTATTTTGACCGTGGAAACAGTCCTATACCAACGTTTTCTCCGTTTCCTTCAGTGGCTTTTACACGTCATATTATGTTAGCAAATTTTTAGATATTTGTCAATATATTTTCGAAAAAAATGGGTCTTTATTCTTTGCGGCCCTGGTAAGAGAGCCTCAGGGTCCCTTCCCTGGGCCACACCAGCTCAGGCACCACGATGACGGCTTCACCGGGGGCGAACTCCATTTTTCTCGGCTTGGGGCAGTCAGCCTCCAGGAGAGTCTCGGAGAGCTGCACGTGGAGCTTGTCAGGATGAACACGCAGCACGACGGCATTTTTTTCCCTCCCTGTCTGCTTTTCAAGGTACCTGAGAATCCAGTAGGTTTTTCTCTCGCGCTCAAGGAGCTCGGCAATCTCAATCACTCTCTCTGTCTCGGCAATGAGGGCGGCAAGCTCTTCGGAAGTATAGCGTGGAGGCCCTCCCTCCAGCACGGATTTCAGCTGACGGTGCATGGCAAGGTCGCTGTAACGCCTGAGAGGGGATGTCGCCTGGATATAGCTGTCAATGCCCAGTCCCGAGTGCCTCTGGGGCGACACGTCAACGGTCACTTTCTTCAGGACGCGTCTCATCTGGTAGCACATGAGAGGAGTGACGGGCTCGCTGAGGGCAATCTTCTCTTCAGGGGCCGGCTGCCCCCTGTATATCGCGGGGATGCCCTCCTTGACGCAGAACTCCCCTGCCACTGAGTTTGCCAGGATCATCAACTCCGAAACAAGAACCTGGCTGGGCTTTGAGGGATCGTCCAACTTTATCGAAACAGAGTAATGATCATCAACGCTCACGTTCACGCGGGGAATGGGAGTATAGAGAGCGCCCAGCGCTATCCTCTTCTGGAGCAGCACCCTTGCAATATCATAGAGCCGTGCAAGGTCCAGGGCATCCTGGTAAGTATCATCAACCATATCATAGGTAAGCCTTCTGGTGACGGCAATAAGAGTTTTTTCGATTCTCGAGGCCACGACGTCTCCCCCTGGCGAGAAAGTGACAAAGAAAGATAGGGCAGGCCTTGTCCCTCCCTCCACCAGGCTTGCGAGGTCCTCGCTTAAAGCCCCGGGCAGCATAGGTATCTTGAGGTCCGGAAGATAGACCGACGTGCCCCTGGCCCGGGCCTCGAGGTCAGGGGGAGAGCCTTCGGGGATAAAGCCCGTGATATCGGCAATATGAACGCCCACCAGGTATCCCTCCGGGACCTCCTCGATAGAGAGCGCATCGTCAAAATCCCTGGTCTTCAGGTCATCGATGGTGACGGCAGGCACATGGCGGTAATCAAGATATCCCTGGAAGCTCCTGGTGCCCCGCTCTGCTGCCAGCTCTTCGCAGGAGCGCTCTACTTCAGGGGGAAAGGAGAGAGGCACCCCGTGCTCCTTGATGAGAAGGTTTTCATGATCGTTCCAGATCCCGGCCTTCACCAGAAGCTCAAAGGGCCCCTGGGGAGAGGTGATACCGGCGAGAGCCAGGACATCGGATACTTCCTTGAACCGGGGCGATTCCTTCTTCTTTATGGCAACATCCTTGAGGGAGGCGATGAATTCCTGGGCTTCGGCGATAAATGCCCCGGCCTTTCCCTCATAGAGGGCCCGGGCATTCTCGGCAAGAATCCCGTGCCTTCTGCGGCGCTCATCCTCTCTCTGCCTCTGGAGGAGAACTCCCTCCACATGGTCCCGCGGCTGAGGATAATAGTGCTCATCCTTTCTCCTGAAATAAAGCTTTTCCTGGTGAAGGAGCCTGAACATGGCGGAGCGCTCATCGCAGGAATAGGAAGAGCCGAAATAAAGGGCCGCGAGGTCTTCCAGGGTATAGGACTCGCTCTCTTCAAGGCAGAGCTCCCACAGGTCACTGAGGGCAATACTCTCCTTGAGAGCCTCCCTTTTTGCGGCAAGGGCGCGGAGTGCCGCAATGATGCCTTCGCGCTCCTCGAGGTCCTTCCCTGAGATGGTATCGGTAAAGAGAGCCTTGTCTTCGCTTACTTTCAGCTCTCTCCCTTCCTCGGTGATACACCAGAGCTGCTCCAGCTCCTTTTTCCGGCAGAGCGCGCAGAGGATGGATTTATTGTGAAATATCTCTATTACTTTTTTTTCCTGCATGGTCTCCAGAGTCTCTATTTCCGACCGGGGCTGGTGAAAAAAGGTGCCGCTGATAACAGGGCCGCGGTTAATCCAGGACTTTGTCGCTCCCGTCATCCCTGTAGGAGATTATCTCCGGCCATGCGTTGAGGAATGACTCCACCACGGCAGGATCAAACTGGACACCGGAGTTTTTTATGATCTCCTCCCTGGCCTCTTCCTTGGTTACTCTGTTCCTGTAAGGCCTTTCGCTTGTCATAGCGTCAAAGGCGTCAGCAACGCTTATTATCCTTGCTGAGAGAGGTATCTCCTCCCTTTTCAGCCCGTCAGGGTAGCCTTTCCCGTCCCAGCGCTCATGATGGGAGCGGACACTCGAAATGGCCGGCGAGAGGAATTTCACCTGGCCCACGATCCTGGCGCCCATCTCGGGATGGCTCTTGATCTTCTCCCATTCCTCGTCGGAGAGCTTCCCCGCCTTGCCGAGGATGTCCTCGGCAACGCCGATCTTTCCCACATCGTGGAGGAGCAGGCTGTAGACAAATTCCTTCTCCTTGAGAATCGCGGGATTGTGCTGCGTGGCGATGCACTTCGCATAGAAAGAAACGCGCCCCGTATGGCCCCCCTTGTAGGCGTCCTTCACGTCGATGGCCTGGGCGAGGGCGGCGATCGTCTGGACATAGGTGACCTCAAGCTCGTTGAGGGTATCAACAAGCTGCTCGTTCTTGATCTTTTCCGCGTTATAAAGGGTGCTCATTTCCTGCGCATAGAGGAGGAGCTCCTTCTCCGCTATCTCGATGCCGCTCGAGAGGCTGTCAATCTTCTGGGGATACCTGGATTGGAGTTCCGCCACAATCTCCTTGGCATCCATGTATGAGCGGGGAAGGGCCACGGTGAATGCGGTCCCCTTGCCCACGGTGCTCTCCAGCTTTATGTATCCGCCATGATCCTCTATGATATGCTTGGTGATGGTGAGCCCCAGACCGATGCCGCTCACGTCGCGCGTCAGGAATTCCATGCTCTGGTAAAATGGGGAAAAAATGTTATCGAGATCCTCGACAGGGATCCCTTTCCCTGTATCCATGACCTTCACTTTCACCCATACTCCCTCATCAACGGCATCGACGGCAATCTTCCCGTAGGAGGGCGTGAAGGAAACAGCATTCTTCACGAGGTGGCCGAAAGCTTCCCTGAGGCGCGCCCTGTCTGCCCTGAGGGGCCTGAAGTCACTTTTGAGCGAGAGGGTGAGATCTATGTTCTTGCGCATTGCCTCGGCCATGTGCTCATTGACGACGAGTTCAAGGATCCCGGGGAGTGAAATCTCCTCCTTTTCGAAGAAGATGAGCCCCGACTTCATCTTGGAAAAGTCCAGAAGCTCCTGGATAAGGCTCTCTAGCTTCTCGGAGGCCTGCGTGATGGCCTTCATGAACTCATGGAGATCGCTGCCCACGTGGCGGCTCTTCATGACCTCGTTGATGAGGCCTATATAGCCCTTGATGATGGAGAGGGGAGTCCTGAGCTCATGGGACACGAGAGAAATGAAGGCATCCTTCATTTTTTCCATGTCCTTGAGGCGCTGATAGGCCATCTTGAGCTCTGAGGCCTTTTTCAGCTCTTCCTGGTAGATTTTTCCGAGGTCGTTGGCATAGAGAAGGAGCTGCCCTCTCTCGAGATGTATCAGTTCTCCCTTCAGCTCCGGGTCGGCCTTGAGGCTGTTCATCTCTGCCATGGCCCTGGGGCTCTTATCCAGGCGCACTATCTCTCCGCCGTCCTCCAGGCGCTCCCGTATCTTGTTGAGGAGTTCAATGGGGCTGAAAGGCTTGACAAAAAAATCATCGGCCCCTGAGTCTATGCCCTTGATTTTATGCTCCTCGGAGAGATCACCGGTGACCATTATGATGATCGTATCCTTGGTGGCGGTATCCTCCTTGAGGATCTTGCATACCTCGAAGCCGCTCATCTTCGGCATGGTGATGTCGAGCAGTACCAGGTTGGGCTTTTCCTCCCTGGCAATCTCCAGAGCCTCCTGGCCGTCAGAAGCTTCAAGTATCCGGTAGCCCTGGCTCTCTATGGTGCTGCGGGCAAGCTTTCTGATGATGTGTTCATCATCGACGAGCAGGATGGTCTTTGTCGCTTTCTCAAGGGCGCTCATATCCCTGAAATTTCAACAATTTCTCTCCAAATCCTGCCGTTCTTTGATTAATCAGGACCATATGCCGGGAATTATTGCCCCGCATGAGGGGCATTTTCCGCCGCGGATATTTGACTTGATGAGCTTCATTCCAATTCTCTGGATGAGGAGAGTCCGGCACTTGTGGCAGAAAGTATTGCCGCCCTCATGGCCCGGCAGGTTGCCGAGGTACACGTACTGCAGCCCCTTTCCCCTGGCGATTTTGTATGCCTTCTCCAGCGTGGTCACGGGCGTCTTGGGGAGGCTGCTCATGCGGTATGAGGGATAAAAACGGGAAAAGTGAAGGGGCACCGTCACGCCGAGATTATCCTTCACCCACTGGCAGAACCAGTCAATCTGATCCATATTGTCGCTCAGGGTGGGTATGACAAGCACCACAATCTCGCACCAGCTCCCCTTCTCCTTGAGGATCTTGAGGGCGTTGAGGACTGTTCCGAGCCTCCCGCGGCAATATTTCTTGTAAAAATCCTCGGTAAATCCCTTGACACTTACCGAGAACCCATCGATGTGTTTTGTGAGCAGCTTCAGCGGCTCTGAAAGGATATATCCCCCGGTGACCATGCAGTTTTTGAGGCCTGATTGCTGTGCAAGCTTTGCAGTGTCAAGCATGTATTCGTAGAATATTACGGGCTCCGTGTAGGTATAAGATATTCCGTGGCACTTGTTTTCTTTCGCCTTTTTCACCACCTCACGGGGCGTCATGGAAAAGCACTTCACCTGGTCAACGCGCTTCTGTGACATCTCCCAGTTCTGGCAGCACTGGCAGTCTAGGTTGCAGCCCGCCGTGGCCACGGCAAGGTTGTTCCTGCCGGGTGTCATGTGATAGATGGGATTCTTCTCTATAGAATCAATGTGAAGGGCCGAAAGCTTCCCGTAATTGGTCACGTAGAGCTTCCCGCCGCTTGAATACCGCACGTTGCAGACGCACAGCTCGCCTTCTTTGAGAAACCCGCAGTTTTCATCCAGGGGCGAGCAGGGGCAGAGAAGACAGTGGGCGATTCCTCCCTCGAGGGATTCATAGAACATGGCCTCGCGGGCGCCCTTCTGGAGCAGAGGCATCCTGGTCTTTGACGGGGCGGCCAGAGCCTCCCCTGAAAAAGCCGTCATGCCCATCATGCATCCAAGGGAAAATGCCGCCGTACTTTTCAGGAACTCCCTTCTCGCGATTTCCACCCTGTCTCAACCCCTTTCATGACCTCAAGACTTCCGCAGAGCCTCATAACACCCTGCTGCCGGTGTTAGACTCCCGGCAGGCAGATTTGTTTCCAGGAAAATTTTCACGCGGCATGGAGGTTTTTCTTTCTCCGCTGGAAAAGGCGCCTTATTCCCCTGTGGAGAAGCCCGTAAACCACCCTGTGAAACTCCCGCTCCTTCAGGAGGGAAAGCACAAGATGCTGGTGAAAGTCAAAGTCCCCCTCCCTTTCCACGACGTCAAGGAGATCCTTCTTCTGCAGTATGGAGAAAATGGCATCAAAATCATCATCAGAGAGATACTCGATGAACCTCCTGAAGAGAAGGCCCATGCGCAGCTCCTTCCCGATTACCCTTTTCCATTTACGGTCGTAGCTCCCAAGAGCCCTTGTGTCAAAATCCCCCGATTTCCTTGACGACACAATAGTTTCAGCGAGGATTCCCGCAGACAGGAGGCCGTAATATATGCCGCCGCCCGTGGTGGTCTTAAGCTGCCCCGCAGCGTCGCCAAGGGCGCATATCCTGCCGTTCTGCGAGCTCTCGGGGAAGCCCAGGGGAATCCTGCGGAACTCCCTTTTTTTCTCAAGCCTGACAATTCTCCCCTCGAGATAGGGGCTCCCCACCAGATTGTCAAAGCATTGTTTCAGGCGCTTTCTCACCATGATCCCTATCTTTGAGGTGGCGCTGTTTACCGAGACTGCATAGGCAAAGGAGCCCGGGGCAAAGTCATTTCCCAGGTAAAGCTCCACTCCCTCGAGCCCCTCTATCACCGCTTCAACCTGGAAGCTGTTCGAATAGAAGTGCGGCCTGTCTATTCCGCAGCGGAAGGGAAGGTTGGACATCGATCCCGTGGCAAGAATGCAGAGCTTTGCCGTGATGGTTTTCTCCTCGCCCCCCTCTCTTGCCCTCACGTAGACCTTGTCGCTGTCCTGATCAACCTGTATCACCCTTGAGGAGAGAGAGAACAGGGCTCCTGCCTGACGGGCAAGCCCGGCGTAGTATTCATCGAGCTTTCTGCGGTCCACCACGGCAGCCCTTATGGCAGGGGGACATTCTACGATGCGGCCATGGGGAGCAAAGATCCTGAACCGTGTGAGCCTGTTCTGCACAATATCTTCCGGGATGTGAAATTTTTCAAGAAATCTCTCGCTTACTATCCCTGCGCAATGGACAGGGTATCCCACCTGCTCATGCTCCTCCATGACCATCACATGGAACCCCTTCGAGGAGAGCCTCTCAGCTGCATAGCTCCCCATGGGACCTGCTCCTGCAATCACTACATCAACCATGGTTGGCTTTTTTCCTGGATTTCTTTCTTCTGACGCGGATCCGCGAGAGGCGGTACGACTCGGTTTTTTCTATGATGAACTCATAGGCACCGTATTCCACCGTATCGCCAAGTGACGGGATATTTTCCACAAGATTTATGACAAAACCTCCCACGGTCTGATAATCACCCTCGGGAAGCTCGATGTCCAGCTTCTCCTTCAATTCGTAGATGGTCATCTTGGCATCAACAATGTACTCGTCGTCGCTTATTTTTTCATATTTCGGGAGGCTGATGTCAAACTCGTCTTCAATGTCGCCCACAATCTCCTCCAGCAGCATCTCGATGGTTATCATCCCCGCCGTGCCTCCGAACTCGTCGATGATGAAAGTGATGCTTGCTTTCTTCTCGCGGAGATCCGACAGCAGGGCCATGACGTTCTGGCTTTCAGGGGCGAAATGGGGGGAGCGCATGATCTCTTTTACCGGCATGGCCGCGATATCTCTTTCCATGTGCTTCAGGATGTCCTTGGCATAGACCACGCCGACAATATGGTCTACGTTGGTCCCCTCTCTCACCGGTATCCTGGAATGGCCGGTTTTGTTTATCAACTCGATGGCTTTCGCCAGTGGCTCTTCATCCGATACGGCCACCATGTCCACGCGGGGCACCATGATCTGGCCCGCAAGGGTATCGCTGAACTCGAATATTCCCTCTATCATCTTCTTTTCCGCCTTTGCCAGGACCCCTTCTTTCGCCCCGTCGCTTATGACCATCTTTATCTCGTCCTCGGTGAGGAGATAGGGGTTGGAAGCAGGATTCACGCCAAGGGCTTTGATTATTGAGCGGGATATGAAAGCAAAAAGTGATATGACGGGAGAGAGCACATAAATTATTTTTTCCATCACCTGCCCCACCAGCAGCGAGACCTTCACGGCATTCTGGGCAGCAAAAGTCTTGGGCGTGATCTCGCCGAATATCACGATGAAGATTGTCATGAACAGGGTCGAGATGGCAATCCCATTTTTCCCCAGCAGGCTCACCGCAAGGACGCCTGCAAGGGACGAGGCAAGGATTATGAACATGTTCTCCGTCGTGAGGATCGTGGCGAAGAGCTTGTCATGCTTGGAGATGACCCTCTCCACCGCCTTGGCCTGCTTGTTCCCCTTCTCGACAAGGTTTTTAATCCTGATCCTGTTCACCGAGATGAGCGCCGCTTCAGAGCTGGAGAAAAAGGCAACGCAGCCGATGCAGAACAGAAGTATCAGCAAAATCAGATAATTGTTTTCAAAAGGTATGGCAATGTGAGGCTCCACTTCAAGCCCTCCTTCTAGTGAGTGAGAGACATAATTCAACAGGGAGCTCATTAACCCTTTTGCATCTCTAAAGGGATACTCTCCCATTCTCACGAAATGATTCCATGAAAGTCACGGAGAGTATCCGAGAAGCCAGAGTCTCTCACAGAAAGGAGAATGAACATGAACATCCTTGTAACGGGGGGGGCAGGATTCATCGGCTCCAATATTGTGGACGAATTAATCGCCCGGGGGCACCGCGTGGTGATCATCGATAATCTCTCGACAGGGAGAAGGGACAACCTTAACAAAGAAGCGGCATTTCACGAGATGGATGTGAGAAATCCTGAGATAGATAAGGTTTTTGAAAGCCACAGATTAGATGCCATTGTCCACCTCGCTGCCCAGATTGACGTGAGAAAATCCGTTGAGGACCCTTCTTTTGACGCAGATATCAACATACTGGGAGGGATCAACCTGCTCAGGGCCGCGAAGAAATTCAAAGTGAAAAAGATTGTCTACTCCTCGACAGGCGGCGCCATTTACGGAGAGCCCCGGTATCTGCCCGCCGATGAGAAGCATCCCATAAGGCCCATGGCAGGCTACGGGGTGAGCAAGTACGCCCTGGAGCATTACATAGAGCTGTTCTCTGATCTCTACGGCATCGATTACACAATCCTTCGGTACGCGAACGTCTACGGCCCCCGCCAGGATCCTCTCGGTGAGGCGGGCGTAATAGCAATCTTCACGGGGAAAATGCTTGAGGGAAAAAGCCCCGTTATTTTCGGCAACGGGGAACAGACCCGCGATTTTGTCTATGTAAGCGACGTGGTGAAGGCCAATGTCATCGCCCTGGAAAAGGGAAGCCGCGATATCTTCAACATCGGTACAGGCGAGGAGACATCGGTAAATACTGTTTTCAACGAGCTCAGGAAAGTCCTCGGGTCAAGCGGCGAGGCCACCTACCAGGCAGCCCGCCCCGGCGAGGTGTTCAGGGTTTACCTTGACAACAGGAAGGCCCTCGAGAGGCTGGGATGGAAACCTGAGGTGGGCCTCTATGAAGGTCTCAAAAGAACAGTGGAGTTTACCGGGGCTCAGAGCGGCGAGGCACGCAGCATGCCGAGCTGATGCACTTCCGGGGGCGCCTGTAACGGTATTTCATGAAGTGTGTGTTACTTTTACTTTTGCACTGACTTCTGATATAATTCTCCTGGGGGGAAATCCGTCAGCGCACCCTTCAGCAAGGAGCCTTGGAAACGAAATGCAGGCCTTCTTTATCATTGTGCTCATGCTGCTATGCATAGCAGCGGTACTGGTCATATTGAAGCTCAATGAAAAACAGAAAATCATTGAGCTCTTTCAGTATGCTGCAGAGGGCAACTCCCCCAGGCTCATCGGGTTTCTGAAAACCAACAAAAGGCTCGTGCACGCCAGGAACAGGGATGGCCGCACGGCTCTGCTTGTGGCACTTGAGAACGGCCACGGCGAGGCAGGACTTCATCTCCTCAAGGCGGGATCTGACATCACCTTCAAGGAAAATACCGGCAAAACGCTGATCCATTTCGCGGCACTCTGCAATACTCCCCATCTCCTGGATTTTCTGCTCTCCCGCGGGCTGGATGTGAACTCCCAGAGCTTTGAAAATATCACCCCCCTCCACATTGCCGCCATGAAAGGCAATGCAGCCTCGGCGGAAAGGCTTATCGAGACCGGCGCCGAGGTAAATGCCAAGGATAATATCGATGAGACGCCTCTCCATAAGGCCGTGCAGGAGGGGCGCATCGAGACTGCCGGGCTCCTTCTCTCCAGGAAGGCCAAGGTAAACGCAATGAACGAAAAAGATCCGCTGCCCCTTCTTATCGCCCTTACAAAAGGCCACGAGGAACTGGCTCTCCTTCTCATAGAGAAGGGCGCCGATGCCAACGCGGTGGACAATTTCAGCATAACACCGCTTGAACTGGCGCGCAAGACAGGAAACGTGAAGATAATCGAGCTTCTGAAGAAGCATGGCGCCCAGGAAAAGGAGAAATCATGAGAGAACCTTTATGAGGTTGTAGAGGGGAAGAAAAGTTGCAATAATGATGAACCCGAGCACTACGGAGAGCAATGAGATGACCAATGGCTCAAACATGGCCAGGAGCGTCTCCACTCTCTGGAGAAGCTCCTGCTCTATGACCTCCGACGACTTCCTGAGCATGTCCGCCATCGTGCCCGTAGCTTCTCCCGTCATTATGAAATCGACGGCAAACCTTGGCACGAACCAGATAGCACTCATGGCTTCCGAGAGATCATCGCCCTGCCTGACTTTCTGGTAAACCTCTTCCATATGGTATTTCAGGATGGTATTCTGCGAGATTTCTTTTATCTTTGTGAGCGCTTCGTTCATATAGACACCGTACTCGAGCATGCAGGCCAGGTTAAGGAATACCTGATAGAGATACCTTTTCGTGATAAGCTCCCCGAAGATGGGGAGCCTCAGCTTCATGGAATCATATGTGAAACGGCCCACGGGCGTCCTTATATAGCTCTGAGCCAGGAAGATCGCCACCGCGGAAATGATGAGGGCATAGAGCCAGAAAACCGGATCAAGAATGCACTTTCCCACCTTGATGACGATGAGGGTGCAGAGGGGCAGCTCCATGTTCACCTTGTCGTATATCCCGGTAAAGCTGGGTACAAAATAGATGAACATGAGCAGGATTATTACGAGGGAAAAGATGAGGACTGCCGCCGGATAGGTCAGGATGGCAACGGTTTTCTGCTTGAAAGAGTATGATTTCTCGAGATCCTGCGCGATGGTCCGGAAGGCTTCGGAGAGCCTTCCGGAGGTCTCCCCCACCTTCACTATGCCGATATATACTTCGGAGAAGACAAAGGGGAACTTCGCCAGGGCACCGGAGATCGAGAAGCCCTCCCTCAGGGCCATCAGTATCCCTGAGATCACCTTTTTAAATTTTCTGTCCTGTTCCACGATCAGGATGCTTCTGAGGCTTCTCAGGATGTTTATCCCCGCACCGATGAGTGTCGAGAACTGGCGCGTGAATAATATGACCGTCCTTTCGTCGATCCTCTCTTTCACGCCGAAGAGAGTCATCAAAAACCCGGAAATTCTCTGCAGTATGCCAGGTCTGTCAGAGGGTGAATAAACGTCAATGATGGTGAGATCATCTCTCCTCAGCATCATGATCACTGTGTCAACATTCCTGGCGCTGACCTCGCCGCCATGGGTCTCACCGGAGCTGTCTATCGCCACATATTTGTATGACTTCACTCGCACCACCTGGACACTGCCTTTGCTCAGGGCCGATAATCAGAAAATTCGTTTTCATCAAGGGCCTTTTCCTTTATTGCGATTCACCGGATAATTTGATAGAATATAAAAGAAGAAGTCCTTCATTATGAGAGAATGCGGGGGGGAAGAGAAGGGCGGCCTCCCCCGAGGAGCCTGAAATGACAAGAAGCACCGGGGGCTTCACCCTCGTTGAAATGATAGTGGTCCTGATGCTGTTCGGGATAGCTCTCGGCCTCCTTATCCCTTATTACCGCAACTACAGCGAAGTGCGCGCCGTTGAGTTCTGGAAGGATATGATCGTGAGCGATCTGAACAGGTGCAGGACCCTTGCCCAGCACGAAGAGAAAATGTGGGGCATAAAGATTACGGGGGAATCATCCTATCAATATGTATGCAGCGCCGATGAGGCTTTTCTATGGGCCGAGCCTGAAAAAAAGATAAGGAGGAATCTTGCTGACTCAGCATCCCGCACTTTCTTTATCGATGTGGCTGACGGCTCCGTCCTCTCCTTCAGCCCGGCAGCTTCAGTGGGAGACAGCGCGGACAGCCAGTGGGCTCCCCTCACTGCCAGAATGAACTCGCTGCCTGCTCCCTTCTCTATTAAAATAAAGTGCGGGAAGCACGAAAGGAGCATCGAGGTCTCCAGAAATTCTTACTGTGAGGGCCATGAATAAAGATCATCCACGAAAGTCCGCAGGGAAAAGCAGGGCTTTTTCCCTCCTGGAGGCAGTGATTGCCATTGCGCTCATGGCACTGTGCATCCTGATCTTTGCCTTTATCCTCACCGACAGCCTGAAAGCCTACAGGAACATGAAAGCCGAGACGTCGGTGAAGCAGAAGGCTGATGGCGTGATAGAGCAGCTCACCTCCGAGATCCGCTCCGCCTATGCCCTGGACACCGCCTCCTGCAACAACAGCCGCGTGGTTTTTTTCAGGAGCTTTGAAGACCGGAATTCCGGGCAGGCATACGTCTATAAGATATCATACGAGCAGGTGAAAGACACTGTTGAAAGAGCATGGTGGCGGACCGACAATCCCAGCGGGGCAAACGGCCGTGACGTGATAGCCACCAATATCGAGAGCCTCGACCTGGGGTATGTGGTGGACCTGGCAAAACCGGGATTCACCTCGTCACTGAAGTGCGAAATCAAATCCAGGGACAAGGTGCAGAACAGGGACATCACCTATCGCTCAGCCACCCAGTCCAAAAGAAGGGTGGTAAAGCAGGCTGATTCAGTCTCCGTGACCGATGAAAAATAGCTCCCTTCTCATATGCTCCAGGTTCCAAGGAGACGGAACTGCCCATATCCTTCGGCACAGACAGGCGTTCCGTAAAGCAGGGGTGAGAAGTAAACAAAGCTGAGGATCGATGCAGCTCCAAAGAGCCATACTATCGCCTTTCCCCACTTTCCCCTTCCCCAGAGAAGTTGAAGATAGTATGACACCGCTATCATCATCAGAGGAGTAAAGTTCAGGATATAATAAATATAGCCATTCCTTGGGGACAGGACCCACAGAAACACCTCAAAGACAAGGGAGAAAAAGACAAAGAGGGGAAGTTCCTCCCTGAAAGCCCTTGATGCCAGGCCGATGACGGCAGGGATACTGGCCCACCAGAGGAGGGGGTTTCCCAGCAGGACCACTGCAGAATAAAAGAGTTCCCCTGATCCTGAACAAAAAGTATCCTTATAGA
The DNA here is from genome assembly GCA_031082125.1 of Candidatus Eremiobacterota bacterium. Taxonomy (NCBI): domain Bacteria; kingdom Bacillati; phylum Vulcanimicrobiota; species Vulcanimicrobiota bacterium. The sequence goes on along the minus strand of JAVHLM010000007.1, from coordinate 176,680 downwards.
GGAGCTGGGGCTTCATGAGCAGCATCCAGCTCCACCACGGAGAAGACTGCGGGTCATGGCCCGCCAGAGTGACTAAATACAAAAGGTTCTCCGCCTGCTGGTAAAAAAAGCCTGATGTACCGTAGCGGAAAACATACTCCAGGTGGCAGAGGAAATAGACAAGGAGAGGCACGGCAAGGAAGAAGAAAAGAGCACGGCAGAGGGCGCACCTCTCGGGATTATTCTTCATCATCCTCCAGAGACAGAATGACAGGCAGGCGAGAAGAGGAAGCAGGCTGCTCCATTTGCACCCCAGGGCAGCACCCCATGCGATTCCCATGGAAAGCCACAGAAGCCCCTGCTGCCCTGGATGATCCTCTCCCCGGAAAAAAAGCACGAGCGCCAGCAGCACAAAAAAAAAGCGTAAATGTCCAGCATTCCGAGGCGGCAGAGCGTGAAGTTCAGAAAGTCAAGGCAGAGAAACCACGTGGCCAGCAGAGAAAAGGCCGGCGGGAGAAATCTCCTCGCGACGAGCGAGAAAAGAAAGAGGCACGCAGTGCCGGTAAGAGCCCCCCCTGCCCTCCATCCATAGGGCCCCCACACCTTGCCGCACCATTTGATCAGGTAAAGAGCGACGGGTGGATGGGGAAGAGAGCGCTGAAGCTCTGGGATATCCTTCACCGGGGTATAATAAGCTTCATCAAAAATCAGGATGTTCCGGGGGAAAAAGGGTATGAGCCTCAGGGAGAAAGCGGCGATGAGCAGCAGGAAAAGCACCGTGGCATATGGCAGCTCTCTTCTGAGAAAGGCGGATACAGACTGTCTCACAGGAGGCTCACTCTCTCTTCAATATTATCTTCTCAAGCACCGCTTCTTTTACCTCTTCCGCGATCTCTCTGAGCGGCACGTCATTTTTCACCACGGGCCTGTAGCCCGGGTAAGTGACGGTGATGTTCATGGAGTCACTGGCTTCAAAGCTCTCCCTGCTGATTCTTATATCGCAGACAATCTGCATGGATGCGGTAAGATCGGCACCTTTTATCGTTATCTTCTCATCTCCGATAGCCGCGTCAACATTCAGATCCTCAATCCTGCAAGGATTTTCACCCTCCGGCGCAGGGGTCGAGGCCCCCTGCTCCCGCACCGCTGCGGGAAGCCCCTCTATGGCGAAACGGAGCCTGATAAGGAAAAAAGACCTCATCCCCGCGGGGAGATCGGGCCCGCCCTCTTTGCTGTTTACCTTTTGCGTCACTGTAGCCACGGGATACTTCGTGATGGTGCTCCGCGTTCTGATATGCTTCCCCGAGAAGAGGTGCCTCCCGACCATATAGAAAAGAGCGATTCCTGCAATGAGAAGGAAGATGGCTGCCATGGTGACGGTGGTGTATCTCTTCATCGATGCCTCATTTCCCTAACGGTACCATTCTGACCAGAGCTCCAGTTCCTCACAGGTCATGGAATAAACGGCATAGAGGCTCCTGGCCGAGAGCACCCTGGCGGCCGGCAGGGGCGGCGCCCCGGCGCTGTCATCTCTTATTATTCCTGTTGACCTTATGATGATGCGGTTCTTCATGGAGGGCGCCGTGAGGGCGAGGGCTCCCCCTCCAGTCTTGCACAAGAGATAAGGCCTGTATTTATGAGAGGGCGGAGGATAGACATAATCCTCGCCTTCCGGATAGGTGGCGTTTCTTCCCGTGGGAGAGGCTTTTCCCCTTCCCCTCCAGTCTTCACTGTGAAGCTTGAGCACAAGGCAGAAATAACCTTTAAGGTTGGCTCCCTTATCAATAAGAGGTGACGGGCTGTATATCTCCGCTCCCCAGCCGCCGCTGTCCAGCGGCACGGCTGCCCAGTCCACGCCGTTTGTCCTGAGGGCCTCGAGGGCATACTCTATGCCAGAATCGGCGAGCCAGAACGCCTCTGTCGTTGAAATCCCCATGGATCCCGTGAAGTAATTGTTGCTCACTATGCTGATGAATGACACGCAGAGGATGAAAAGTATCACCATGATAACCAGTGCCATGAAGAGGATTATCCCATGGGCCCCTGCTTTTCCTTTATGATTTGAGGTCTTGCTGTCACTCATGCAGTATCTTCCAGAACCGGCCGTCATTGCTGTCGGGGTAAAGAGGCTCGAATTTGAGGCTCCTTGAGGTGAAGGGCGTCCTCGCGATGTAAGTGATGATGCTGTATTCCCTGAAGGTCGGCTTCTTCAATGAGCCGCCCGGGTAAAAGGGCCCTTCCACCGTGACGTGCTCCTTCAGAAGGGTGGAGATGCCGGTCTCGGTGGCGGGGCTCTTCACTATCCTCCACCTGAAATCGGTGTCAGGACCGTCGAAGAAGTTCCAGCCCGAGTCAGAGCTTGACGCAGAAGAGATCACCTGGGCTCTCTCCTGCTCCACGGCCTTCTGCACGAGCCTGAACATTTTGGTCTGATCCCTGGTCTTCGCAAGGTAAAAAAAGCCCGAGGAGAGTATCTTCTGCACCATAAGCAAGGTAAATGACACCACAAATATCGCTATTACTATCTCTATCATGGTAAGACCCTGTGGCTTCCTTATGGCAGGTCATCCCTTTCTGGACAAGATGCGGCAACACTTCGCGGCGCCCGAAGGCACTCCTCGTTGTATAGATTGTATGGACCGCCGGTAAAATCCTCCTCCCGCAGGCCCTATCTCCATTGGAGCCGCCGGGCTTTCCCGGGACTTCAGGGTGCAGAACAGGAGCTCCTGATGACGGAAGGAGAATGGGAACCGATGTGTAACCATGAGGCTTATCCGCTGCGACAAAACCCGGAGCTTGCCCGATGGACTGGATTCGCCTGCTTACTGTTCAGTGGCATATTACGCCGCGGTGCGGCAATAACTGCCGGCACTGCTACGTGCACGAGGGCGCCACCTATGCCTCCGAGGTTGAGAATGAGCTTGATCTTGCAGAGCTGCTGCGCTGCCTGGAAAGCATAATAAGCTTTGAGCGGACCTGGAAGGCCCAGATACCCACCATGTACATCACAGGGGGAGACCCCTTTCTCCACCCCGAGTGGATGGCTTTTTTCAGGGAGCTGAGGGCCCATGGAAAAAGGATCTTCATATTCGGCAACCCTGAGCACCTCACCGATGAGAACCTTGAGTTCCTGAGAAAGATGGAAGTGGTGGGCTACCAGATGAGCCTTGACGGCCTCGAAGAGGTCCACGATCACGTCCGCTCTCCCGGAAGCTTCAGGAGGACCGTCGAGGCAATAGAAAAACTCAAGGCCTGCGGGATCCCCGTCCATATCATGTTTACTCTCTATCCCTATAACAAGGATCAGTTTATCCCCCTCTTCAGGCATGTCGTGACCACGACCGGCGCGAGTGTCTTCAACTTTGACATAGGCGCCTGCACCGGAAATGCAGGATCGCTGAAGGAGAGCCTGGGCCGCGATGAGCTCAGAGAGCTCCTGGCCCTTTACAGGAGAGAGAAAAAAGCCTTCAAGGAGGCCGGGTGCAGGAAGCGGATCTTTGAAAAGACCACGCTTTTCAGGATGATACGATACGAGGAGTATCTCTTCTATCCCTTCGCCCCCGAGGAGCTCCCCGTCGTATCAGGATGCCTCTGCGGGTGGACCAGCATAGCGGTCATCAGCGACGGCACCGTGATGGCCTGCAGGAGGGCTCCCTCCGTGGCGGGGAAAATGCCCGAGCAGACCTTTTCAGAGATCTTTCTTGAGTCGGAGCTCCTCAAGAGATTCAGGCGCCCCCAGTATTACAAGGGATGCGGAGCCTGCGCCTTCTACATGCACTGCCGCGGGTGCCCTACCACTGCCTACGGCATGACAAAGGATCTCTTTTCGCCCTATCCCCACTGTTTTCTGGGGCTTCTTGAAAGGAAGCCCCCGCGGCACCCTTCAAAGCCCCACTCCATTCCCATGAATACCACGGCCGATGAGGAGAGAGACCTCGTGGCCAGGCACTTCGGCAACGTCTACAGGAACAGGAGAGAAGACTTCCTGGATGACGGGAATGTGCAGAAGGCCCTTTCAGTGATAAGGAAAGGAGATGAGAGGCTCCTTTTCCTCGCCGAGCCCGATGATTACCTGAAAAGGAGGGGGCTCTCCCTGAGTGAGCTCCAGCGCCTCGCCGTGTACAGGCTCTCCAAGGAAAGGGCGGTTCCTTCACGCTGCCGCAGCTACGGCACCAGCGGCATGCAGAGATCCCCGGGGCGGTGATTTCAGGGATGGCCAATCATCAGGCATTTTCGCTGCTGGTCCATGAAGGCTATGAAAGGCTTCCCGCCGGGGCCTACTTTCATTGAAAAGAGAGAGCCCTGGCAGTCCGTCTTCTGGACTTTCCACTTTCCCCTCTCAAGAGAGCAGCACCTTATTATCCCTCCCCTGGAGTCATAATAAGCAATAATGGGACTGTCATTGGCACCCATGGCAATGCATGAGTACAGGCCCACGCCGGGTTCGGCATCTGCGGTGACGGTCTGCCATTTCCTGTTTTTCCTGACGGCGTATCTGAGACACTGCCTGCCCTTGTCATAATAGCTGATATGGGGGATATCGCGGCTGTCCAGGGCCATGGAGCAGAACTCGCCCACCTCGCGCCCGGGAGAGCCCCTGTCGATTATCTCGACGATCCACTTCCCCTCCCTTTTCTCCATGTAGTTCATTGAATGGTACTGGGGGCCGAAATAAGCGATGGAGGGCACGCCCTGGGAACTGACCGCCAGGGATATCCTGAATCCCTTGTCAGGGGGTCTCCTCACCAGGCGGAGAGGGGCCTCGATGACCCATTCCTTCCCGTTCCAGCTTGCAAGCTTGACCTGGCGGGTCTCCGTATTCAGATAGGCAATGCGGGGATAATCGTTTCTGTCGAGAGCCATGGAGATGAAGCAGTTCTTTCCCTTGTCAAAGGAGAAGGCCGTGTTCCACCTGGAGTCCCTCAGGTAGGCATAATAGGGGCTCAGGCCTGCCTCCGGCGAGCCTGAAGGGGATCCGTTGAAGCAGAATGCAAGGTTGGGCTCATTGAGCCTGTTGAAGGCGAGGCAGATGAAATGCTCAAGGCCGCTCGTGATCTCAAAGGTATCCTTTTTCCAGGCTTTTTCGCCCCTGACTGCAAACCGCCCCGTTCTGGAAGCCTGCGCATAATAAGCTACTGCGGGAGCGCCATTCCTGTCGAAAGAGAGGGAGGGATAATTCCCTGTGCCCCACTCGCTGTCAATGGTTTCAATCTTCCATGAAGTGACACCGGGAGGCGGCTTCAAGGCAGCCTGATGCTGCCCGCTTTCAAGGGTGGTCATTATATCGTCAAAGCAGGCATTGCTGTTGGCGCCGATGAAGAGGCCCGCTTTCCCGGGCAGGCTGTGGGTCCTGTCCTCGATGTCAAAGACGGGGGATCCGTCAAACCAGCACTGGAGCCTTGCACCGCCTGCCTTTGCCCTCAGGGTGTGCCATGCGCCGTATTTCTTTTTGTTGAAGTTCCTGAGGCTCTTGACCCCGATCCTGGATTTATAGCCGTTGGTATAGCTGTAGAGGGTCACTTTGTTATGGGTCGCGCAGTACTTGAAGAGCAGGTAATCGCCTGTCCCCCGGTACCTCCATACCAGTCCCCCTTCGGCATGGCCGCGCCCTGATACAATCTTCATTCTCGTGGAAAGCTCCCCGTCGAGGTACTCGCTTTTTTTCAGAAGGGCCAGGAAGAGGGGATTTACCTTTTTGGCAGCGCGGTCGCTGTTCTCATTCAGGCCTGAGAGGACCTTGTTCCCCTTGTCATCGGCAATCGTAAGCACCCCATGGGGGGACTCATTCTCTCCGGGATACACACACATGAAGCCTTCAGGCGATCTGCCCGCATGGGAAGAGGAAAACTGCAGGATTTCCGTCTCGGCCCGCAGGGAGCCCCCTCCATGAAAGAAGAGGGCCAGGATAATAACCAGGGTCATTATGGAGCGGTTCTTCATGTGCACCGGCGTCTTCCCCTTTTCGAAATAGTTCATGAAGAAGCCCTGTTTTTCCTCTTTGCCGCAGGGAGGAAAAGGCCTGATCTGCATCAACTGAGAGGATATGAAGGCTCCTCCAAGAATATGGCTTTATGGCCATTGAACTGCCCATGTCTTTTCTTCACTGCGAGGTGGATCTTGATTCTCCGGGAGAAAAAAGGCTCCTGGCATTCCTGCCGAAGTTCAGAAAGCACATCAGGCCTTATGTGAAAGAGATTACCTTCAGATGGAGCGATCCTTCCCGCAGGGAGAACCGGCCTCTTCTTGATGAAATCACAGGCCTGGACATACCCTTCATCATAAGGACTGAAGGCTCCTGGTCCGACCCAGGATGGTTTCTCAGGAAAGCCTCCGGGATCCCGATGCTTGAGGCGCTCGCCATATCAGGTTTTGACGAGCGCATTATTCCCTGTGATGAACGGGATGTGAGCTTTTTCACAAGGCTTGAGCTCTTCGGCACGATAAGGCAGGCACGCTCCATGGGATTGCCGGTGAAGGCCCTTATTCCCCTCAGGGAGAGCACCGAGAAGTACCTTGAAGAGATCCTGGAGGCCGCCTGTGAATGCGGTGCGGAAACTGCCGTGCTGGAGCGCCGGCCTCACAACTTCAGCGGTGAGAAGGCACGGGGAGCGGAGCTGCAGAGAACGATGGCAGCAAGGCTCCGCTCCCTTGCACAGGAGGGGTGGCCTCTCTCTTTTGCCGGCTGCATGCCTTTCGGTGCATCCAGGGGATATCCCGGCAGCTGCGGTGCAGGCATTACCTGCTGCTTTATCACCTCCGATGGAGGAGTCTATCCCTGTGAGCACGCAGAAACGCCCGTGGGAAATATCCTGGAAGCTCCTCTCCACAGTTTTTACGATACAGAGGCGGTGAAAGCCTGGCGCAGCAGGAAACACTGCACTATCTCAGGCTTTCCCGACTACTCTGCATTGTCGCGGGAAAACGAGCTCACCCTGCCTATCCAGATGGATGAATGTCTTGAAGCGGTGCCGCGCTATGAGCTGAGGAAGGGTCTTGATTACCGCTTGCTTGTGTTTGAAAAAGACTCCTTCCCTATTCTCCCCGGGGATGAAGCCCTCTTCCGCTTTCTTTTCAAGAGGCCTGCCCTGCGGGAAATTGCCTTGATTCACGGCGAAGCCTCTTTAAGAAAAGTCTTTTCCCTTTACCTGAGAGGCTTCCTTTCTTTCGCCGCAGCAAGGGTGAGGCCCGCAGGCGATGAACAGCCCCACGGAATGCAAAGGCGCGGGAAAGGGGATATCCTTGATTTCAACCAGAATCTGCTGCTCTGGCTCTCACCGGAGGCAATGTTCCGCAGGAAGCGGAACAGGGTCCTCATCCTTCACCCTCAGAGCGCCTCATTTCATCTCGCACCGCTCTCCCTCTGCTACATGGTGAGAAGCCTCGCTGAGCCCTGCTATTTTGACGATTTCTGCAGGGACCACGAATGGCTCGGGAGGGAAAAGGCCGAGAATCTCGTCAGGAGCCTCTACATTGAGGGGATAATCGAGGTGAACGGAATCTGCTTCTGGAACGAGGCACTCCCTGAGCCCCCCGAGGAAAAGAGGTTCATAGAATGCTCGCTGCTGGCCCTGGATGAACATATGAACCGCATGGGTGAAAAAACTCTCCGCCATATCCTGAAGGCTCTTGAAGTCCATTACCGCGGAATGGAGAAGAGATTAGAGCTTATCTTTGAGAAGAATGATGGCACTCTGGAGGAATGGCTGAGCATTTTCTTCAGGGAATTGGGGAATTTCGCCTTTTCACAGGCAGGGGAGAGCAGGGTGAGGCTCCTGGTAAAAGAGCTGCCTCTCAATGAAGGGATTCTGGGCCTCTTGAGAGAGCACTCCGCCAGCCTTGAAATCCATATAAGGGAGGGAAACGATCCCGATCCGGAGCTGATAAAAAGGATCTCGGGCCTGGGTATCCCCGTGATTCTCACGATAGCCGCAGAAACTCCGGCAGCAGCGCTGAAAAAGCTCAGGAGCTTCAGGAGCACAGGAGCTTCGGCGCTCCGTTTTGAGCCTTGCATCAACCATGGCGACTTTATGAGCGTCGATGAATGGCTCAAGGCATATGTGAGAATTTTTGAAGCCCTTTACAGCCCCGGCGGGAAGGGAGCCCCAGGCGCTCCCACGGTGATGAACTTTGAGGATCTCCTCGCAGACCGCCACAGGAATAAAAGGAGGGGGAGCCCCTGTTCCTGCCGTCCCTGCGGTGCAGGGTCCCACCGCCTGGCCTTCTCGGTGAAAGGGGATCTTTTCCCCTGCCCAAGGATGATGGGCCGCGAAGAGTTCAACTGCGGACCCGTCAGGTCCAAGGCCTCGCCGGAGAGAAGAGCTTCAAGGACCCTTGAAAAAATCCTCGGCAGCGGCACCGCAGGCCCTGCAAGGTGCAGAAAATGCTTCTGGAGGGCTTTGTGCCCCGGCGAATGCCCGGTAGTCTGCCGGGAGCACAGGCGCGCCCCCGGCGATCCTTATCCTGCCTGCGGATTCACCAGGCATATGATGGAAGAGCTGAGCATGAGAGTCATTCCGGCAGCGGTACCATCTATCGAGGCCCAAGGGAAAGCCTCCACAGGGAGCTGTAAACAGGCTTTCTCTCCGGGGACTCCGTACCCAGGAGGTCCTGAACCAGCGACGGATCAGAAGAAATCCTGAGGGCAAGCTCTTCAAGGACCACCTTGTGAAAGCCGCAGTAATAGTCGCCATGTTCAGGATCTCCTCCGCTGGCGGCTATCTTTGAGATGCACCCTCCGCCGCACAGGCGCATCCATTTGCACCGGCCGCAGCTCTTGAGGCTCTCCACCCTGCGCTCATTGAGTACCTGGTAAGGGGAAGAGCCGGTGATGATGGCTGAAAGGTCTCCCCTGTCATAGACATTTCCCATCCTGAAGGACTCAATGCCTGTCATCTCCTCGCATGGGTAAATACCGCCATCGGTATCAAAGGCAATTATGCTGTTCCCCGCCCCGCATGGGCTGCGGTAGCACATGTCGGCCCTTTCCTTCGAGGTCAGGAGATCCAGGTAAGTGCAGAGGTTCCTGAAGACCATTCTCTTTTTGACAGGCCTCTCTTCAGCCTCGAAGGGGGTGGATCCCCTGTTGATTTCTTTCACAAGGTCGGCTGCCTCCAGGAATCCCTCGGCAAAAGAGGGGGCGTTTTCGGGCCTTATCCCTCCCCGGGCTTTCGCCCGTCCCATGGGATAAACGGGGCGGATTGAGATATCGTGGATGTCATGGGAAAGAGCGTGGCGGAGCACCGAGGAATAGTCTTCAGGCCTTTCAATGGTGGCAAGGGTGCCCGCATGCCTGCGCCTGGCAATGAGGTTTTCTATCCCTCCGAGGGTGGCTTCATAGGTTCCGCTCCCGTCGCTCCTGACCCTGTTCCTGTTATGGAGCGCCTCGCTGCCGTCGCAGCTTATTCCCGCCCTTATATCATGGCGCGCAAGAAGACTGGCCGTTCTGCCGGTTATCAGGGAGCCGTTTGTCTGCATAAGGAAGTTCACCGTCTTCCCAAGGGCTTTTGAGAGGCTCTGTCCATAACGCACCGTGGGAAGCACCACTTCATCGAAGACGAGAAGGGGCTCGCCGCCGTGGAACTCTATGGTGAGGGAAGGGAGTGGCAGCTCAAAAAGGAGTCTCTTGACAAGATATTTTGAAGTTTCAAGCGCCATATCTGTGCGCGCAGGCGATGAGCTGTTGTAGCAGTAAAGACATGAGAAATTGCAGCGGTTGGTGACATGGAGGGAAATAAAGTGGGGATATTTTCTGCCGCTCTCCCAGAGTGCCTTCGGATCGTAAAAAGTGCGTCCATTGACGCGGAGGAAATTGAGCCGGCAGAGGCCCGTGATAAAATCTTTCACCTCGGCAGGCTCATGTGATGCAAGGCGCCCTGCAAGCTCCCCAAAGGAGAGGCCCCCTGCAAGCTCTTTTAAAACATTGCAGGAGAATTCGTCCAGAACAGTCCATGAGGCGCTTTCAGGCTCAACAACGAGCACTGCGCTGCCGTGCTCCGAAAACGCGAGGCTTTTCTGAGGCTCAATAAGAGAATCGGGCTTCAGCTCCAGGGGAAAATCCTCGGTTCCTGCCAAAACGGCCATTCTCTATCCACCCGAGCCGCCACCCGAGCCGCCACCCGAGCCGCCGCCTGAGCCGCCGCCTGAGCCACCGCCCGAGCCGCCGCCTGAGCCGCCGCCTGAGCCGCCTGAACCACCGCCTGAACCACCTGAGCCCGCCCCGGAGCCCGCGCCACCGGAGCCTCACCCGCCTGATCCTGCACCTGAGCCCGCCCCGGAGCCCGCCCCGGAGCCTCACCCGCCTGAGCCTGCACCCGAGCCTCCCCCGGAGCCGCCACATGCCACCACGCTGGGAGTCGGGCTGGGAGCTACGTTGGCACTCCAGTCAGCCCCCCAGTTCCCCGACCAGTTGGACTCCCACCCCAGTGTGGGGCTCGCAATCGGGGTCCCTGAAGAGGTGGGGTTCACATTCCCTGTCCAGTCGGCCCCCCAGTTCCCTGTCCAGTTGCCTGCCCAGTCGGCTCCCCAATTCGAAGACCAGTCAGCCCAGTTTGTTCCCCAGTTCCCTGACCAGTCGCCGGTCCAGTCGCTCGTCCAGTTCCCCGACCAGTTGTCCCAGGCTTCATCAGTCACCGCCAGGAGGCTCTCCGCAGATGAAGGCTCATAGACTGAGAGCAGATAGTCGCTGCATGTGAGTGCCGGGATGCCCCGCTCACTGGCTTCAGCCCTTGTGACAAGCCGTATCGGGGGAGCATTGCCGCAGCTCTTTTCTGCAGGATCTTCTTTCACCGCTTCGCTGGACAGAGTGAGCATGAGCGACACGCTGACCGCGCCGACAAGTACAGGGAAAGGAAGAAAGCAGAAGATGCTCTTTTTGCTCATAGATGACTCCAAGAAAATTATAGCACAGGGGAAATTAAAAAATCAACCCATTGAGAAACAGCACTGCCGTCTCAGAGTGATTCGGCGTGGACCGAGTGGTGAAATTCAAGATGGTCCGCGTCTGATGGACTCTCAATGGAGAACGCGCCGGGCTGGTCACTCCAGAGGGCAATATACCTGTTACGGATGTGGGCGAAGCAGAGCGAACGGTTCTTTGCCGATATCCTTCCCAGCGTGGGGTCCACGGGAAGCCATCCGAAGGGAGGGATGTAAATCTCGTTCCACGCGTGGAGAAGGGGGTACCACTTCCGCTCACTGGTATAGAATATGCCGCCTACATAACGGGCAGGGATTCCGCAGAGCCTGCACATGACAAGGTAGAGTGACGCGGCATCACTGCAGTTGAGATGCTTCGTCCGGAAGGAGAGGTCTACACCGCTGCCCGCGGGTGAATTGGAAAAGGTAAAGGCCCCCGATATGATATAGAGATAAATATTCTTCGCCCTTTTTAAGGGATTTTTCTCCCGGGCGAATTCCCGGCACTTTTCACGGAGCGCCGGTGATTTCGTCGTGAAGTCCCCGTCAAGCGACAGGAACTGCCTCATTGAGGCACCGGGATCATGGGCTTTTTCCTCCTGCAGGCGGTAGGTGACCTCCGAGACAGCTACCTCAGCCTGGACAAGAAATGTCCTCTTTTCCCCCGGCGCAAGCTTTTCAATCTCAAACCTCGCGAGGGGAACGTCACGGGGGCTCCTCTCCCTGGTAAAATCCCCCGGCCTCACTGCGATGACGTCAGCAGACTGGTAAGGCGGGCGATCCTGAATCTCCGGCACTCTTACGGTGATATTTCCCAGGGGCCGATCCCCCTTGTTGGTAACGGCAAGGCCATAAATAAGCCTGATTTTTCTAGTCCTGTCCCAGCGATGAATATCTGAAGCCCCAAGGGGGCACACCACCACGGCGAAAATGAACACTGCCAAAAATGCGGCTCTCTTCGCATGCAAGGCTTTATCCTCCCTCTGATCCGGCCATCTCTGCAAGATCGCCTTCTTTCGGCACGGGTCTCCCCTCATTGTGCCAAGAGAAGAGGAATGACAGGGCGCCCAGTGTCGCCACGATTATCTTGAGGGCATGGGCAACGAGCGAGATGGAGAGCGAATGGGCCGTATCAACACCGAAGCTCTTCCAGAAAAGGACTATTGCGGCGTCCTGGGTTCCCACGGCATTTACCGTCACCGGGATGTGGTAAATGACAGTCAGGATGGGGATAAGGACAAGAAAGGGGATAAAGGGCACCTCGACGGCAAAAGCCCTGGCAATGAAAAAATAGGCAACCCCCTCCATCACCGGCGTTATCATAGTGAGAGAAAAAGCACGCAGGAGCGCGGAGCCATATCTGCCGTAAAGCATGAAATCATCCATAAGCTTCAGCAGGGGCACGCCCATGGTGAACTTGAGCAGAAACCGCCCCGCATAACGGGCTCCCCAGAAGAACAATGCGAGGGAGGCGAGAAACGCCAGGACAAGAAAGGCGATTATGCCCAGTATCGGGATCAGGATCCCTGACTTTTCAAAGGTCCCCCATTCAAGAAGGGTGGCACAGAAGCTTATGACAATGAGGGAGAGAAAGGAGAGATACCGCACCAGCACTATTGAGGCGATGGAAGGGGTGACTTTGCCGGTGGCTTTTGCCACGAAGTATGCCTTGAAGACCTCGCCGCCCACGCCGCCGGGGATAACATTGTTCAGGAAAAAGCCCAGCAGGTAAAACCTCAGGATCTGCCCCCACGTGAGGACTAACCCATGGGGACCCAGCAGGATCTTCCAGGCGCCCATGCCCACCAGAATAGCAGAGAAAAAAAAACCGCGGAAATGACAAGGGGCAGGGCCTTCACGTGGGAAAAAACCTGGACAAGCGACTTCACATCAACAGAGAGATAGAGGGCACCGATGATGAGGAGCCCGCAGAGAAGGCGGAGAAACCACAGAGCCACCGTGCGATGGCTTTTCTTATCCTCTTTCATGTCACTTTCCCCAGGCGATATGCTCCAGGACGCCTTCAATAACGGCGCCCTTGTCCTCTTTTGAAAGGCCGAGGCTCCGGGAGATTTCCTCAAGGACCTCAGCAGGTGAGCGGGGCTCGTCAAAGTCGATGGCGACCTGCTCCTGCTTCGCTCCGCCCTTCTCGATGGAGAGCTTCATCTTTTTCATCCAGGCCGCCACCTCGGGCGACCGGTCGCTCATCCACTCCGCCATGGATTTTATCCCCATCATTTCGGGAGCATCAAAGAAGAGAAGCTCTTCTACCGGCTTTTCCATCGAGAGGGCCTGCAGGAATGACGAGGCTTCATCGCCGAGATCCTCCTCGTTCTTCACCTCTGCTGAGACCTTGCCGTACCAGGCGCCCAGTTCCTTGCCCAGGGAATGGGAATCTGCAGAAGCCCCAAAAAGAGCGGCACAATCCCTGACCAGGGCCGCCTTGATGGATTCGGCATCGACTGAAACCTCATCCTTTGCCTGTTTTATCCTGCCAAGAAGGGCTTTGAGATCGTCCGCCCAGGAGAACTTCGCCGCGTCATATCCCATTGCCGCGAGCATGCCCCCCGTGAGAAGCTCCTTTATGTTGACCACGCTGCCGCTGTCCCTGAAAAGCTCCAGCAGCGCAAGCGCAGTGGTGTTTGAAAAGGAATCCCTGGACCTTGTCATCGCAGGAATCTGTCCGTACCAGGCCATCATGGCGTCCCTGGCCCTTTCCCACAGGACGCCCTCTTCGCCGCTCCCTGCCGGTGCGCCGAAGAGCTCAATGAGCTTCTCAAGGTACTCCTTCTCCTCGCTTCCTGAGATATATGTCTCGACATGCCATTCCTCGGGGTCGGTGACCATTCCCTGGACTGTCTCGAAAGAGATGTTCTGCAGCGTGAGGTCCTCGTGGCTCCTGGAGATGAGGTACATGTGCCCGCCGGAGAAGCAGTCAAACCGGTAAGGGAATTTCCTGAAATATGCCGCCAGCAGGAGTTCGAGCACCATGGGACTGAGGCCGAAGGGGGGCTTCATGAGGGCAATCACGACATCCTTGAGAGGGACTTCCCTCTTCTCATTGCCCCGGGGCTTGAAATGCTCGTCAAGGAGCATCCACATCTCGTAGAAAGGTGAATCGCCTGATATCTGGTCGTCAATCTCGAAGCGCGGCTCCGATGGATTGTCACCGACCTGCCTCAGGAGGTCCTTGTCGATGAGGGCGGCCCTCAGTATCTTCTCCGATTCATTCTCGGGATCTTCCGGTACAGGGATAGGCTGCCTGTTATAAAGAAGGATATCCACCGCCTCCTTGATCACCCTCTGAAGGCCCGCCTTGGGGGAGCGCGTAAGGAGGGTCCGGTATTTCAGGATAGGAGCTTTGGTGAAGAGATCCCTCATCATATCGGAGAGAGTGTTGAGGTCGCCGGTGACGTCAAACTCCTCAAGCCCCTGACCCTGCCAGTAAAACTTGAGGCTGTCAGGCTTCAGGAACTCCCTGAGCTTTTTCTTGAGGGAGTTCTGCGTGGACTTTATTTTCTCTTTCCCCTCCTTCTCGCCAAGGGAAGCGGGCTCGTTGAGGAACTGCTCCTGCATGAAAAGTATATTGAGGCTCTGGAGCACGTTGACCTCATCGATGAAGTTCACCATTTTCTTGGAGAGAGCCATGATAATATGGGGGTTCCTGGAGAGCTCGCCTTTCAGAGCCTTCTGGAAAAGGGGAAGGTCGCCCTGCGCGAGGAGAGGACAGTACAGGATAAGCACATCGCCGCGGTAATGCCTGTTCTCCGGCCGGTAGATGGCTTCCACCTCCCGGAGAAAAGGCGCCGGGTCCTGGAGCTCCTCGGCGGTCACATACCTGCCGTAAGCGCTCCTGTCGGCAAAAAAGCGCTGGTTGTACTGCTTCGCCAGGAGCCTCCGCGGGTGGTAATGCTTGTTGAGGTAAGCGAAAGGCTTGACGGTCTCCTTGATCTTCTCATTTGTCTCCTTGAGGAGCTTGTCAAAAAGGGTCACCTTCTTCTCCACGGGGATATCGTAAGTGCCCGTTTTGTCATCATAGACGAGGGTCTCCCTGTCCACCATCTTCTTGAGGCTCTCCTGGATCTGCTTGATATCGCGGTCACCGAGATGGAGGGCGTTCAGGATGTTTTTCTCTGTTGCCGGCAGCTTGTAGCTGTTGATCATCTGCATGGTGGTGATGAGCCTCATTATCCTCCGGGAGTTCGGCACTTCGCCGACGCGGGGGTATGACTTTTCCATTGTCTCGAGGTACACCGTATAGAGTGGGTTCTCCTTGATGTTCTTCTCGAAGTATGAGTAAAGGTAATCAATGGTATAGAGCGAAAGGCGCCCGTTAGGCTGCACCGTCGCTATGTTCTCGATGAAGTATCTCAATCCCCCCGGCATGGTATCGTTAAAGAAAGTGGAGATATTCCTGTCAGGCGAAGAGAGCCTCTCGCCCATCCTGGGGAGGCAGAAGAGGGAGAGGGGATGAAGGGGGTAGGTCCTGAAGAGAAGCTTCTCCTTGAGCTCCTTGAGGGAGATACCCGGGTAGAGATCCATCTCGATTATCATCTTCTCGAGGAGGGCATAGTCTTCATGCTGGTAAAGCTCATCCCTGTCAATGCTGGCAGGGTGCTCAAGCACGCGGGTGCCTATGAAGTCCTCGAGCTTGGCGCTCCGGGAAAAAAGGTTGAAATAATGGACGTCATCAATGAGGCGCGCTATCTTGGAGATATCATCCTTGAAGTACGTGTTGGGTGCCCTTGTGGAGATGCCCAGAAAGACAAGGGGGAACTCGCTTCGCCTGCAGAAATCGACGAACTCCTCAAAGGCGCTTAGCTCGTGGCTGTCCGGTGCTTCATCCTGGAGGGCGAGGAACCGGTCAAAATCGTCAAAGACGATGGCAAGGCCTCTCACGTCGGTATTTTCCCTCAGAAACTCCATGGTGTCCGAGATTATCTGCACCAGGGACCCTTCCGCCTTGGGAAGGTACTCGAGGCCTTCCTGGTAGAGGGCGCCGTTGAGGGACATGATGAGGGGCGAGCGGAGCCTGCTTTCGCCGCCCGAGAGGGTCTCGGGAAAGGTCACCAGTATCTTTTTTACGGCATTCCGCGCATTTCTGATGGTGCTGAAGGCGGAATGATCCTGCTCCCTTATCTTCCCGAGGATAAACTTGCACTCCGGATCGTTGATGTCCCTTCCCAGGATATTGGCGAGCATCAGAGCCAAGTGGGATTTCCCCGTGCCGCTCGAGCCCCACATGATGTGAACCCTCTTGTTGGGATTCCCGGCAAAGCCCTCGAAGACGCTCTTGATGAGCTTGAGGCCCGACGGGAAAAGGACAAACTCGCTGATCTTGGCAGAGTTTTCGTCATGGAGGTAAAAGGTTTTCCTGACGACGCAGCGTGACATGACGGTCTTTGATATCTTTACAAGGCTCTGCATATTGACTGTCTTGCGCATAGATCCTCCTTGGTAGTGCTCTGGGTATGGGAGCCCTCAGCTGAAGTATTTTTTTCTCAGCTTTGCGGAGAGGGATGCCGTGTTCTCTATGAGCCTGTCGGCAAGCCTCTCGTCAAGGGTGGTCATCCCGCAGCTCGGGGTGACGAAGGAGTGCTCCAGAAGCTTTTCAATATCAAAACCTTTCTTCCCGCAGAGAGCGAGAAGGGCCTCCATACGCTCCATAAGGGCAGGGACAGGTGTGTCCACCTCTTCCCCCGCCGTGGGAACGATGCCCCAGGCAAGCATTCCCCCGCCTCCCAGAAACTCTTTCAGCTCTCCTTCGTAAACGAGCAGATTTTCCCCGTAGGTATAAGCATCAAAGCTCAGGATGTCCACCCCGGTCTTCATGATGAGTGACCAGTCAGTATTCCCACAGCAGTGCATACCGATGCGTACCGAGGGATAATGCTCCCGGAGCGCCCCGGTGAACTCCTGCAGATCACTCACCACATCGCCGGGCTTCAGGGATATGACGCCCGAGCCTATGCTGGTGAGATAAGGCTCGTCTATGAAGAGGATGATCTTTTCATAAATGGATGACAGATACTGAAGCTCCCAGAGGGCCTTCATCTTCAGGCCTATGACTATGATCTCCCTCATCTGGGCATTGTAATAAATGGGCTTTCGCTCCTTGTCGGTGACGGTCAGGCCGAAGCTCACGGGGCCGGTAACCTGTCCCTTGATGGCAAGAGGCTTCATGGCCCTTATCTTCTCCGAAAGCTCTGCGAAGCGGCTGAGCCCCTCGGCATAGGACGGCGATATGGAAAAATAGGAGAGGTCCTCATCGAGGGAGCGCTCGTAAAATTCCTCTATCTCCTCTTCCCTCCCCTCGGGGCTTCTGAAAAATATCTTCTTCTCATCACCGTCAAGGTCCGCCAGGGGGAGATGCTCGGTAAACTGCACGTACATGCCTTCATAAAAGCTGCGGCGGGGCAGCTGTGGCCAGAGGGGGACCTCGGGAAGCGTGTCAGTAATAAAACGGCAGAGGGCCTCTGCCGAGGTGTGGGGAAAGCTTCCAATGCAAGTCGCCGCGCAGCGAGGTACCATGATATTCTATAAGTTTGCCCATTCTCCCATATCTCCTTCTTTTCAGGGCCTCCCCGCAGGGAGGAAATTGCATTGCCTTAAAGAATTCAGTACACTCACCATCATCTATAACAACAGGAAAGAGGCAGCTCCATGGACGATTTTGCAAAGGAAGAGAACATATCGATGCCCGACACGCCTTCCCCCAGGCCTGCCGCACCTCCTCCCCAGAAACGCGGAGTCTCATTCTGGATCCTTGCCCTGCTCTCCGTGGTGCTTATCCTGAGCGTCATCGCGAACCTCGTGCTTATGGTGCTTCTGGGAGTCTGCGCAGGAATGGCGGGAGGTATCACTACCGACGAGGATAAGCCTGGCTATAACGAGTCATTCGTGATGGGCGACGACCAGAGCAAGAACAAGGTCCTGGAAATTGCCATCAACGGAGTGATTTTTGAAGATGAGGAGAGCTTCCGGTCAAGGGACAATATCGTGGTCCGCGTCAGGAGCGAGCTTAAGGCAGCAAAGAAGGACAAGGAAATCAAGGCCCTTCTTGTCACGGTGGACAGCCCCGGCGGCGGCATCACCGCCAGCGACGTGCTCTGGAGCGAGATAAAGAACTACAGGGAGAAGGAAAAAATCCCCGTAATTGCCTACTGCAAGGATGTTACCGCTTCAGGCGGCTATTACGTAGCCTCGATGGCCGATTATATCATGGCCCACGAGACCTCACTCGTGGGAAATATCGGCGTGATAGCGGAGTTCATAAACGTGAAAGGCCTCTGCCAGAAAATCGGGATCGATATGAATGTCATCAAGAGCGAGACCTTTGAAGGCAAGGAGAGCGTCAAGGATATCGGCAATCCCTTCAGGGAGATGAAACCTGCCGAGAGGAAGCTCCTCCAGAACATCATCAACGAGATGTGGGACAACTTTGTCGATGTCGTCGCCGAGGGAAGAAAGGGCAAGCTTACAAGAAAAGACGTGGAGAAGCTGGCCGACGGCACCATCTACTCGGGGAAGGGAGCCCTGGAGAAGAAGCTCATCGACGGCCTCGGTTACAAGGAAGACGCCTTTGAGAAGGCCAAAGAGCTTGCCAAGCTCAAGGATGCAAAGCTTGTAAAATACAAGTCAAGGCTCTCCCCCCTCCAGGAGCTGCTTTTCTCCAGGATGAACGAGCCGGCTTCCCTCAGGCTGGTGCCTGACCTTAAAGAGACTCTCAGGGGCCAGTCGCCGCAGCTGCTCTACCTCTGGACCATGGAATGACCATGACCGATGAGAAAAAAATGACCCTTGTGGGTCATCTTGAGGAGCTGAGGCTCCGGATCGTCTATTCTATTGCCGTATGGATACTCTGCACCATAGGAGCCTATTTTCTTACTCCCCCGGTCCTCTCATATCTCACGGGGATGCTCCATACCAAGCTGGTCTTCATCAACCCTGCCGAGGCATTCATGGCCTATTTCAAGGTCGCCCTGACCCTGGGGCTCTTTGCCGCTCTCCCCGTCATCCTTCACCAGACTCTTCTCTTCATAGTCCCGGGGCTTGAGCCCCATGAAAAAAAATGGGTCCTCCTCCTTGTGCCTATGGCGGTGCTCCTCTTTTTCGCCGGCCTTGCCTTTGCCTGCCTTGTGCTCATCCCTGCCACCCTTGGCTTCTTCCTGAGCTTCCAGACCGAAAGCCTCACCCCCATGATTACCATAGGCGGCTTTGTCTCCTTTGTCACCACCCTTGTCATCATGAGCGGCCTCATATTCCAGATGCCGCTCGTAATACTTTTTCTCGGGCTCATAGGGATAGTGAACAGCAGGTTCCTGAGGGAGAAGAGAAGATATGCCGTATTCGCCATTTTCGTGATAGCCGCCATTGCCACGCCCACACCCGATGCTTTCACCATGACTATCGTGGCCCTGCCTATGGTGGCCCTCTATGAAATAAGCCTGCTGCTGGTGTGGATCATCGAGAGAAAAAAGCGCCCTTCTGTCACTCAAGCTTGAGTTCCTTGGGCAGAATTGACTGGAGCTCGCTGCTCTTCGCCCACCCCTCCAGATGACTTGCCTGCACAAGGCGCACCTTGCTCCATTCTCTCTCTACCTCCAGCACCTCAACCTCTTCGTTGGGGTAGGTATTGACTATCAGCTTCGACCCCGGGAGATATTTTGAGCGCAGGCTTATCTTCCCCAGCGTTCTCAACGTGAAGGGGGGGGTCTTCTGGACGGCGGCGCCGAATTTCACGCGGAGATCGCCGAAGGTGACCTCTACGGGAGATCCGCTCCCCCGGGGAATCACATAAAGCAAAAGGGCCAGGTCCCTTATCTGCACGTTGGTGAACTCCCCCAGTTCCTTGCCGTTCACAAGGCATCTCGCATACTCGTCGGCATTACTGAGCTGAATTTCAAGCCTCGGCCTTGAACGGGGCATTTTTGCAGCGGCGTCAAAGGTCTTGTACTCCCATTTCTTTCCTTCCATGAGGCCAATCCTGTAACTGTCCGGCATCTCGTGCTCGATACAGACCGCCATCCTGTCGCTCGATAAAAGCATCATCCCCGCCGTGAAATCCTTTTCTCCCTCCTTTGCCTCCAGGGTGACGCTGGCGGTGGTGCCCGTCATGGGCGGGAAGAAGAAGCTCGAGATCCAGCCTGTCCTTTTGGGGCTGCTCTCTTTCGGCGTTCCTGAAATCTGGAGCCTTGCGGCTCCCGGCCTGATGGTGAGGCCGGCGGGCTTCTGGTATTCCTCCCACTGGGTGGTATTGTCAATATCGACTCTCGGTGCCACCAGGTCAGGGGACTTTATCTTCAGGGCCATCCAGCCGGCATTGCTCCACTTGAGATAGGTCTTGTCGTAAATGTCGGAAGGAGCTTTCCTGAGCAGGAGAAGCCCTGTGATAAAGAGCACGGCAATCGATCCTCCGGCGATAAAGGGGGCGAAAGCGCTTCGCTGCGAGCAGCTGAGGGCAAGAGGGATCTCCGCCTTGCCCCAGTTCGTCTCTAAAGTGGCCACCCCTTCATAGCGCCCTACCGGAAGATCGCACGACGTGATGACAATCGAGGCGGAGAGGTGGTCCTCATGGAGACGGGAATCGGAGAGCACCACGCGGGGCTCTTCCGCTTCAGGTTTCAGCCTCCACTGATATTTGAAGGAAAGAACCGCGATGGAGAGAGGATCCTTGGGAATAGGCTTTTTTATAAGGATCTCGGCATTCTTCTCGTCGTGCCTGCCGATTCTCCCCAGGGACAGGGTCCTGAGGCGCCCCCCTTCCGACTCGACCTTCAGCGCTCCGAAATCGGCCATTTCCAGAGCCATGATGATGCTCTCAAAGGAATTGAAGCGGTGCGTCGGCGAGAGCTCGAGGCAGAGGGTCAGGATCAGCTCCAGCTTCTCGGAATAGCCGGGTGAGACCTCCCTGAGAGGCCTCGCCTGGTCATGGGAGAGCCTCTCATGGGCATCCTGGAGAAATATCCCCGTGAGGAGGTAATAAAACACGGCGCCGAAGGCATATATCTCTGACTGGGGGTTCTTGTAGCCCTCTACAGGGATGAAAGGCGACGGTGTGTCAATAAGGAGGACATCCTGCCAGTCCTCCGTGCAGTTCCGCCCGGCATCGTAAATCCTTATGTTCTGGAGATCGACGAGGCGCGCCTTCCCTTTCGTATCCACGATGATATTGAGGGGGGTAAGGTTGTTGTAGAGAATCTTCTCCTCGGTCTGGGAGTGGAAAAAGCGGAGCACCGAGGCAATGTCATTCATCCATTCAAGGGCTTTCTCCTCAGGGATGGGAGGGCTCTCCCCGCCGCTTGCCTCCACGATGGTTTCAAAGCTCTCGCCCTCTATATAATTGAGAAGGAGGTAGTAAGCCTCCCGGTCATGGCTCGACTGGAGGATCTCCGCCATAGCAGGGTGCCTGTACTCCTTCAGGACCTGTGCTTCCAGTGCTACCTGCCCCTGGAGCGCCGCCCTGTATATCTCCAGGGCGGCCTCATCGGAGTAATGGCCGTATCTGCCCCTGAGATCATCGCTCTCTTCGAAAAAGGCTTCAAGAGCTTCGGCCTTGCCGCTCTCCCTGAGGTTTTTCAGCTCAGCCTCGCCGGGCCTCTTTATCACCCTCAGGATGTAAGGGGTATCTCCATCCTGCAGAGTCACCTTGTAGGTGACGTTTCTCTTTCCCCCCAGGTGCTGCACGATGCGCAGCTTCTTTCCGCCTGCTTCAATGATCTGCCCCGGGACAAGCATTCTGTGCCTCCTTGAGAGATTTTTGGGCTTTTGGTGATTTTCTCTTCTTGATGCCTTTCTTTATTTCAATAAGCCTCCGGGAGGCTTCCTCCTCCCAGCCTGAAGAAGAGGGAGTAAAATATCTTCTGCCTTCAAGTGCTTCGGGAAGGCACGCCATGTCGGTGATTCGCTCTTCAAAATCGTGGGCATAGCGGTATCCCTCTCCATAGCCATGGGCTTTCATAAGGCCCGTGACGGCGTTCCTGATGGCCATGGGGACAGGGTACTCGGGCTTGTTCCTGATATCATCCTTCACCTGGAGCATCGCGCGGTAAAGAGCATTGCTTTTCTGGGTAAGAGAGAGGTAGACTGCCGCCTGCGCGAGGGCCACGTCGGCTTCGGGGAGCCCCACAAAATGGACCGCCTGGTAGGCTGCCACCGCCTGCAGCAGCGCCCCGGGGTCTGCAAGCCCCACGTCTTCGGAGGCGAACCTTACGAGGCGCCTCGCTATGTAAAGCGGGTCCTCGCCGCCTTCAATCATCCTCCCCAGCCAGTAGATGGCGGCATCTGGATCGGAATTCCGCATGCTCTTGTGAAGGGCCGAGATCAGGTCATAATGCTGCTCGCCCTTCTTGTCGTAAAGGGTAGCCCTGTGCTGGAGGGCGTCTTCCATCAGTTCCAGCGTGACCCTTCTTCCCCCCCCGTCATCGGGCGCAGCAGCCATCACTGCAAGCTCAAGGGTGTTGAGGGCTATCCTGGCGTCGCCATGGGCCCTCGTGATTAGGAAGCTCATTGCCTTTTCATCTATGCGGGGATTATGGCGGGCCATACCCGTTTCCATGTTTTCAAGAGCCCTGCCGATAATAAGGGAAAGGTGCTCCTCCTCAAGGGCCTTGAGGCGGTAGACCCTGCAGCGCGAGAGAAGGGCCGAGTTCACCTCAAAGGAGGGATTTTCCGTCGTGGCGCCGATGAGAGTCACCAGGCCGTTTTCCACGAAGGGGAGGACTGCATCCTGCTGAGCCTTGTTGAACCTGTGAATCTCGTCGATGAAGAGGATGCTCCTCTTCCCTTCCATGCTCCTCAGGTCCCTGGCCTTCTGGATGACGGCACGGAGGTCGGCCACGCCGGCCGAAACGGCGCTCAGCGGAAAAAAGTGGGACCTGCTCTCCCTCGCGATGATCCTGGCCAGGGTGGTCTTCCCCGAGCCCGGGGGGCCCCATAGTATCATCGATGCCACCGAGTCTTCGCGTATGGAGCGGCGAAGCACGCTCCCCTCTCCCACGACAGGCTCCTGGCCGATGAACTCCTCAAGGCGCTGGGGTCTCATCCGCGTCGCCAGAGGAGCGGTATTTGCAAGATCCTTTCTCATCCGGTAGTCAAAAAGGTCATGACCCTGTGATTTCTTCATCTCTCTCCCGTCCTGCAAGCATTTCCATAAACCGGTCCTCGGAGAGGACCGTCACTCCCAGCTCCCTGGCCTTCTCCAGCTTTGAGCCGGGGCTCTCCCCTGCCACGACGAAATCGGTCTTCTTTGACACCGACGAGGAAGTCCTGCCTCCAAGCTCCTTTATCCTTTTCTCGGCGTCATTGCGTGCCATGGCCGTGAGGGTCCCGGTAAGCACGAAGGATTTCCCCGCGAAAGGCCCTCCGGGAGCGGCCCTCTTCACCCCGGGCCCCGGCTCCGAGAAGGCGCAGGCCCGCTTCAGCCTCTCCACGAGATCCACGTTCTCCTTCTCCTGGAAGAACCGGGATATCATCCCTGCCGTTTCGGGGCCGACCTCGGGAATGGCCGTCAATTCCTCCAGCGGGGCCTTCATGAGCCCCTCCATTTCGCCGAAATGGGAGGCGAGCACCTCGGCGCCCCGCTCCCCCACGTGGCGTATGCCCAGCGCGAAGAGGAAGCGCTCCAGGGATCTGCCCCTGCTTTTTTCCACGTTTCCCACCAGCTTTGCGGCAAGAACTTTCCCCATCCTCTCGAGGGGCATGAGCCTCTCAACGGTAAGCCCGTAAAGATCAGCGCAGTCTATGAGAAGTCCCGCATCAACAAGCTGATCCACGATCATCTCCCCGAATCCCTCGATGTCCATGGCCTTCCTGGAGCAGTAGTGCCGGATCCTCTCTTTTACCTGAGCAGGGCACGAGGCATTGATGCACCGCGTTGCCGCCTCGTCGGGGGACCTGTAGAGATCGCCGCTGCAGACGGGGCAGCGGGACGGCATTGAGAACGGGACTTCCCCGCCGGTCCGCATGGATGCCACTGCGGAGATCACCTCGGGGATCACCTGGCCTGCCTTGTGAATCCACACCGTATCGCCGATCCTGATGTCCTTCCTTTTCACCTCGTCCTCGTTGTGGAGCGTTGCCCTGCTCACCACGGATCCGTCCACTTCCTTGGGCTCAAGCACTGCCACAGGAGTGATGACACCGGTCCTCCCGACGCTCACCTCGATAGCCACGACCTTCGTGGTAACCTCCGTCGAGGGGAGCTTGAAGGCAATCGCCCACCGCGGCGACCTTGAAATGGAGCCCATTACACGCTGATCCACGAGGCTGTTCACCTTGAACACCAGGCCGTCTATATCGAATCCTATGGTATCGCGCTTTTCCTTCCACATGGTGCAGAAATCGATGACTTCCGCCATGTTCCGGCAGATCTCCGAGTGGGGCTCCGTGGGGAATCCCAGGGACTTTATGAACTCCAGGGCCCCGTAATGGGTCTTGATCCCCTCAATCTCAGAGTCAAGGCCGTAAAGGAAGATGTCCAGCTTTCTTTTTGCCACGACGCGGGGATCAAGCTGCCTGAGGGACCCGGCGGCGCAGTTCCTGGGGTTGGCAAAGGGGGACTCGCCTGCGGCGAGCCTTTCCCCGTTGAGCTTCTCAAACTCCCTTCTCTCGATGAAGACCTCGCCCCTCACCTCCAGAAGGGCCGGCACTCTGTTAGGAGCCGCAAGGCGCAGGGGGATTTTCTTGATGGTCCTGAGGTTTCCCGTGATGTCCTCACCCTGTACGCCGTCACCCCTGGTGGCTCCCGTGGTGAGCACGCCATGCTCGTAGGTGAGGCTCACCGCCAGCCCGTCAAGCTTGAGCTCCGCCACGTACTCCACCTCGGCGGTATCCAGCCTTTTCCTGATCCTCTCGTCAAAGGCCCGCAGCTCCTCCTCGTTGAAGGCGTTGGCGAGGCTCAGCATGGGAGTCCTGTGCCTCACGATTCCGAAGCTCTCCAGGGGGCCTGCCCCCACCCTCTGTGTCGGCGAGTCGTGGGTCAGGAGGTCGGGATGAGCCTCCTCAAGCTCCTGGAGCCTTCTGAAAAGCCTGTCGTACTCGGAGTCTGAGATTTCAGGCGAGCTCTTCACATAGTAGAGATAATCATGGTGGCGGATAAGGTCCCTCAGGGCGCCAATCTCTTCTGCCGTCATGGTTTCCCTCCCTCCGTGACATTCTGCGGCATCCTGGAGAGCTCTGCCGTCCTCACCAGCTTTGAGCCCACCGAGGGGAAGATCACCAGGACCCCGCCGGACTGCTCTCTTGAGCAGACAACGCCCTTGCCCCAGACGGCATGGACAACCCTGTCACCCTTGCCGACGGAGGTATTGCCGCCAATGGGGGCGTCATCGGCAATCTTCTTCAGGAAGGGGCGCACGATGCTCTTGATGCCCCTGCCGATGAAATCCACCCTGATGACATCGCGCTTCACCTCCAGGACCCTCCCCGTGCCGAAAACCTCGTGCTTGACGGCATCGCCTTTTTCGAGAGGCGTGGCATCATCGGCCGGGCTGTCGGAGAGCGCCTCAGCCCTTGCCCGCGCTCTCAGCCTGCTCCTGTGGATGTCGGCAAAGGCGGCTTCCCCCGGGGCAGGATATTCTTTTTCCGCCGCGAGGATGACGTGGGAAGGGAGCTCTTTGAGGAAGCGCGAGGGAATCCTGTCTTCGCTCAGCCCCCTGTTGAGCCTCACCTGGGCATGGGAGAGGAAAAGCCTTTCGCGGGCCCTCGTGATGCCCACGTAGCAGAGCCTCCTCTCCTCCTCGAGATCCTTCCTGTCATTGAGAGACATGACATGGGGCACCAGCTTCTCCTCGAGGCCCGTGATGAACACCACGGGGAACTCAAGGCCCTTGGTGAGGTGAAAGGTCATCAGGTTCACTTTCCCCTCCTCCTCGTTCCACATGTCAATGTCGGAAGTGAGAGAGACCTGGGAGAGAAAATCGGCGAGGCTGCCCTTCTCCGATATGCTTTCAAACTCCTTCACCACATTGATGAACTCGTTGATGTTCTCCTCCCTGGCAATCCCCTCGGCCTTCCCCGCCTGAAGGAGAAATGACCGGTAGAGAGTTTCGGAGATGATGAAATCCACAAGCGCGCTCGCCGGCTCTGACGCCGCTTTGGCCGTGGCCTCAAGCATGACTTCCACGAAGCGTTTCAGAGCTTCCCTTGATTTCGACGAGCCCTCGCCTTCGGTAGCAATAAGGTGCGCCCCCTCGAAGAGGCTCACGGCCCTCTCGCGGGCCTTGTCCTCAATCTTTTTCAGCGTCACGTCGCCTATCCCCCGGGGCGGCACGTTGATGATGCGCTTGAAGGAGATGTTGTCATTAATGTTCACGACAAGCCTGAGGTACGCGAGGAGATCCTTGATTTCCTTGCGCTCGTAGAACTTGAGGCTTCCCACCAGATTGTACGGGATCCCCTCCTGGATGAAGACCTCTTCAAAGAGGCGCGACTGGGCATTTGTCCTGTAGATGATGACAAAATCCTTGTAGCGGTATGAATTTGATTTCATCAGCTCCCTAATTTTTGACAGGACAAAGCGGGCTTCGGCCCTCCCGTCGGAAGCCCTGTGAAAGAGTATGGGCGTTCCCTCGCCCGATTCTGTCCAGAGCTTCTTTTCCTTCCTTGTCTTGTTATAGGTCATCAGGTGGTTGGCCGCCTCGAGGATGGTTCTCGTGGAGCGGTAATTCTGCTCGAGCTTCACCATGACGGCTTCGGGGAAGTCCTCCTCGAACCTCAGAAGTATGGACATGTCGGCGCCGCGGAATCGGTAGATGCTCTGGTCATCATCGCCGACGACGGTGATGTTCCGGTAAAAGGCGCAGAGCTCGAGGACGAGCATATACTGCGCGTAGTTTATATCCTGGTATTCATCGACAAGAATATAGCGGAATTTCTTCCTGTACTCATCACGGAGCGCCTCGTCTGCACGGAGAAGCTCCACGGATTTCATGATGAGGTCATCAAAATCCAGAGCGCAATAAGAGCGCATCTTCTTTTCATAGAGCTCGTAGAGCTGGCATGCCAGGCGGGCATCAAAGCTTATGGCCCGTGAGGCGTAGGCCTGGGGGGTTACAAGGTCGTTCTTGAGCTTCGAGATGAGGTGACCTGTCTTTTCCGGTGTCGTAATCTTTTCATCGACTGAGAGCTCCCTGAGGCATTCCTTCAGTACTGCTTTCCTGTCGCTGTCGTCATAAATCACGAACTGCGGGTCAATGATCCCGCCGCCCGATGTCCGCAGGAGCCTGGCGCAGAATGAATGAAAGGTGCCCACATAGGGAAACCAGGTGCCGGGAATGAGCTTCGCTATCCTGGCCTTCATCTCGCCGGCGGCCTTGTTGGTGAAGGTCACGGCAAGTATCTCCGGGGGCGAGGCCAAGCCCTGGTCCACAAGATAGGCAATCTTATACATCAGCACGCGGGTCTTCCCGCTTCCCGCACCTGCCAGAACAAGCACGGGGCCTTCAGTGTTGCGCACGGCGTCCCACTGCTCACTGTTGAGGGCTGTCTCAAATTGCATGCTGCACCGCCAATGGATGAATTGCTCACTTGCACATAGTATATTCCCGAGTATAAAGATGTCGTCTGTATGCTCTGGAGTAATACTATATGGTTCTCAGAAAAACGCCTAATTCCTGTCATGCCGCGTGATGAGCCCTGTCATTCCCCCGAAGGTGACCTCTGCCCGCAGAGCCCCCCCCTGCCTCCGGCGAAATTTTTGCCTCCGAGTATAGGAGATGACCATGAAAAGGGAGAAGAATATAGCTGAAGGCGAGGGAGAGAAGAATGCCACCTTTGCAGTCAATCGGCACAACACTCAGGTCTCGGTACCGCATAGACAAGGTGCTCTTTGAGACAAAGCTCATCAACATATATTTTGTCAATGATCTCCACATGGCAGGGAAATCCTGGGTTCTCCGCGAGATGCAGATGGTAGCCATAGACAGCCATGAGAGAAGCAGGACCATCAGGAAATTCCAGCAGGAGGCCTCGGAGATCGCTGCCATCTCCCACCCGGTGATCGCCACCGTCGTGGACTTCTTCGTCGAGGGAAGCAACCTGTACATCGTCCGCGATTATGTCCCGGGCAATGATCTGGCCTCCCTTTCAAAGATTAACCAGAGGCCATTCACAGAGATCGAGGTGCTCACGTGGTCCGTGCAGCTTGCTGAGGCCCTCTCTTTCTTCTTCGGCAAGAAAATGCCTGCCATCTTCTTCAGGGAGTTCCATATGGGGAACATCATTGACACGGGGAACGCCGGCATAAAGCTCATCGATCTGGGGCTTGCGAGGATATTCCAGACCGAGTCCGACACGGAAAACCTGAGCAGGCTGGGCTCGATGGAGTATGCCTCGCCGGAGCAGTTCTCAGAAGACGCGGCCTTCGACATCCGCTCTCTTGTATACAGCCTCGGGGCTTTCATGTATCACGCCCTCACCAACGTGAACCCTTCGTCGTCGCCCTTTGATCTCAAGCCTATAAGCCTCCTGAACCCGATGATCTCAAAAAGCGTCCAGGACATCATCAACAGGGCCACGGAGATCGATCCCAAGAAGCGCTACCAGACCCTCAACGACATGAAGCGCGATCTCCTGCAGGTCCTCAAGTCGCTCCGCGTGGAGACGGCGGCCCCTGCAAAAGAGAGCCCCACGGCAAAGGGTGCTCTCCTCAACTGGTTGCTCGGGATTCTTCTTGCTGTTATAATAGGGGCAGTGCTTTTCCTTGCTTACTATTTTTTCGTAAAGCCTTAAGGAGGAAGTGCCCATGCTTCCTAATGGTACAATGCTCTCGGGACGCTACAGGATACTCAGCAATTTCGCCAAGGGCGGGATGAGCAACCTTTACCTTTGCGAGGACCTGCGCCTGCCGGGTAAAAAGTGGGTCATCAAGGAGCTCGCCGCCCAGTACAGCGATCCCAGGGAACAGGTGAAAGCCCAGGAACACTTCAGAAGGGAGGCCGATCTCCTCGCCAGGCTTGAGCACAAGAACCTCCCCAAGGTGAACGATTTCTTTCATGAGAACAACAAATCATATTTCGTCATGGAGTTTGTGGAGGGGAGGGACCTCTCCAGGATACTCACGGAGTCGCCGGGGCCCGTCCCTGAGAAACAGGTGGCCGAGTGGGGTATCCAGGTGGCTACGGTGCTCTATTTCCTCCACCGCCAGGAGCCGCCGGTGGTCTTCAGGGATATGAAGCCCTCCAACGTGATGCTCTCGGCAAACAACACCATCAAGCTCATCGATTTCGGCATTGCCCGGCATTTCTCACCGGCGAAGAAGGGCGACACGATGCGAATCGGCTCCCCGGGCTACGCGCCACCCGAGCAATACAGCGGCCAGACTGATCCCCGGTCCGATATCTTCTCCCTGGGGGTCACCCTCTACCAGCTCCTCACCAAGTATGACCCGGCAAGCACCCAGACACCCTTCAAATTCCCCCCCGTAAGGAACCTGAACCCCTCCATCTCGCCACGGATGGCGGAAATAAT
Source organism: Candidatus Eremiobacterota bacterium (assembly GCA_031082125.1). Taxonomy (NCBI): domain Bacteria; kingdom Bacillati; phylum Vulcanimicrobiota; species Vulcanimicrobiota bacterium. The sequence goes on along the minus strand of JAVHLM010000007.1, from coordinate 147,319 downwards.
AGAGAAGGCCATCCAGATTGACCCTGACAGGCGCTACCAGAATGCCCTTGATATGAAGCGGGACTTCCAGTCATTCCTGGGCATCGAGTCCACGTCGCCAGCAAAGTTTTCAGCTCCCCTTGCGGGTCCGGGAGGCACGGTGCCAAACCTCATGCCCCCTGCCTTGCCCCAGCAGGGGGGCGTTTCCCAGACAGTCCCCGCCAGCTATCCGCAGATGCCTCCTCCCCCGCAGCAGCAGGCGCCGCCTGGTATGCAGCAGCCCCAGGCACAACAGGGAGCTATGGCTTCAGCGCCCCAGAAAAAAGGATCGCCCCCCATCGGCGCACTCAAGCAAGCTAAGAAGGGGCGCTTCAAGACCATCGCGGTGCTCCTGCTCATCGTGGCTCTGATAGCAACGGCGGGTTACTTTCTCCTGAAGGAAAATGGAGCCCGTTACTGGCAGATGGCCCTTGCCTCACTGGAGCGCCTTACCAGGGGCCAGGGGGAAACCGTTGATTACAACAGCAGCTTTCCTGAGGACCAGATGGTCAGGAAAGGCATTGCATGGATAGACAAGGGAAGCTTCAGGAAGGCCTTTGAAGCTTTGGAAGCAGTGAGGGAGAGCAATCCTGACGACGGCGAGGTGCTTCTCTATCTCAACAACGCCTATGCGCTCGCCTCGGGGTCCGACAGGGTCACGCTGGCCCTGCTGATCTCAACCAACGGATGCCGGGCGCACGAAGAGAACAGGGGCACATACAGGGATCTTGCCCTTGCGCAGTGGCTCATCAACAAGCGCGGTGGCATAAACGGCAAAAAGGTTGTCATCATGCCGAAGATCCATAAGAAGGAGGACTACAGGAAAGAGAGCCTGATAAAGGAGTGCCTGGAGAACCCTGACATGCTCGCCATGCTCTCCGACACGGCATTCCAGGAGCAGAAGATTTTTAAGAATCCTGGGGAGGCAGCGCCTCTTCCCATTATTGTCTTCGGCGACGACCAGTCATTTGCCCCGCAGCTTTCGGGCGCCGTTTATTCCTGCACGGTCCCCCGGGGTCTTGATTCCCAGGCTCTTGGCCGCCTGGCACGCGATGAGCTGAAAGCCCGCAAGGCCGCCATAGTATCGGCGGCGAAGAACAGCCTGTTCACGAAAGATGCTTTTTTCAAGGAGCTGGCATCAGCTCAGACACCCATTGAGCTCACCCACTCGGAAGGGGAAGATGACGTCCTCACTTTCTCAAACCTTCTGGTAAAAGGGGGACCTGACCTCGTGGTAATGGCCCTTCCCACGGATTCCGCAAAGGAGAGGGAATACTTTTCATCGCTCATGGCGCAGTGTGCCAGCGACAAGCTCTCCAGCCCAATCCTGATGCTGCCCCCGACCTTTGCCCGGCTCGACAGCATGGGCCTTAAATCCCTTCCCCGGGGACCTCTCTGGTCAGCCCTTCCCTCCGACGCTCTTGAAAAAAACTCTCTCTTCAGCGAATACGGGAGGGCTTTCGAAGCAATATACAAGGGAGCGCCCCGGGGCCCTTTCAACGCCTTTGACGCCCTGATGATGGTGGCGCGCTCAATAGAAAAGAACAGCTTTACAAGGCTCCAGCTCAGGAACTCTCTTGATGAGCTCTTCACTGCCGGCAGTTTTAAAGGTGCCTCCGCCACCATGCAGTTCAAGGACAGGCGCTGCTGTTCCACGGAATGGACGGGGGCGCAGAGACCGCCTGACGGGAAAATGGTGCCGGGTAAAAGCTTTCAGCTTCCCTGAAGGAGAGTGAGATGCAGTGCTGAAAAGAATTCTGATAAATGCCCTCTTCATCGTGATGGGATGCACCGTGGGGCTCGTCTCAGCCCAGGTGCTCAAGAATGAATTCAATGCCTCATCGACTCTGTGCGTGATAGCAATCTTCTTTTTTCTCGCGGTCTTCATAGGGGCGGCGCAGCTCATCCTTATCAAGCTGGAGAGGCCTTTCGGCGAGATGCCCCCTCCCCTTGTCAAAAGCGACCAGACCTGGGGATGGCTCATTCCCAGGAAGGACGCCTCGAAGGCCGGCTATCCCCTCATCAAGGATCGTGTGGTCGTGGGAAGAGATGTGAAGAGTGATATTTTCCTCAACGATGATTCCATATCACGTTCCCACGCAGAGCTTGTGAGGAACCAGGACAGCTGCATCATCAGGGATCTCGGGAGCAGGAACGGGCTTTTTGTCAATAACCAGAGGGTAAAGGAGCAGATCCTTACCGAAGGCGACTCGGTGACCATCGGTAACGTGGACTTTTTCTTCCGCACGTCCAAGAGTACCGCCAAGGAGTGACAGGAAATAATAAGGGAGGTCATAAGGGCACATGATTAAATTCCGCGGCACCCCTAAAAGCAGCGCCCTTCTTTACTGGATAGAGAACACTTCTCTTCAGAACAAGATACACTTTGCCTCATATCTCACCATCTCCCCGGTGGAGCTCCAGGAGTCCGACATGCTCAAGGCTGATCAGCTCAGCTTCATGTATCCCATCATGGTGCATGAGCCCATTCCTGTAGCAAATATTGAGAGGGTCATCAGCGAAGCCCGGGAGAGAAACGCCACCATAGTAGACTGTGGGAGGGCCACGGCCAAATCTGTGCGGACAAGGATGAGAAAGGCGCTCTCCGAGTACCTCAACGCCTTTATCTCGAGCTACCTGGAGATGGAGCAGAAAAAGAAGGTCTTCGTCACGTCCGGCCCTTCCGATCTCAACCTGGAGCACCTGAAAAAGAAGCTCAGAAAGACCGACAGCTCAAAAAAAGTGGCCAGGATCACCCAGCTCGTGGGCCAGTTGCGCCTCGGGCTCGAGAGGGACGCGGATCTCAATAATGTATATGAGATCGCAGGGGAGATAAGGAAGCTGAGGCTTGAAAGCGATCCCGACTTTGACCGCTTCCTGAACATCGTCGTCGTCCCAGGGGCTATAGCGGATAAGATTTCGGAGCTCTACATCAAGAGATTCACCAACCTTGTGGCAGAGAACAAATACATTGTCCAGGAATGCAGCGAGGACATAGAATCGTTCTTTACCCTCAAGAGACTCGATGAGCTCCGGGATCTCACCAGGAAGCACATAGGCGAGCACAGGACCGAAAAGGCCCTCCAGACCATCGAGCAGATTTATAAAATCAAGGAAAGCCAGCCCCCCTTCTGCAGCGGCGACGACCTGGACCAGTTCTGCAGGACCCTCGTGGAGCAGGGAGATCAGTACGACACCCTTTCAAAGATGTATATAGAAAAATATCTCCTCGTCATCGACAAGAAATTCATGGAGGCCGGAAAAATCCACAGGCAGATCCGCCACGAGGAAGAGAAGATCCGCCACGAGGGCCGGGGCTAGAGGGCCGGGGCTAGAGCGCCTGTCTGCTAAAGGAATTTTTTTCTGGCGACGGCCAGGGCATCGATGTTGAAAAAGATCCACTGATGCTCCCCTGTGGCACGGTGCTTCACTTCCATGAGATCGCATTCATGGCCGCCTTCGGCAACGAGGCTCTGGCCCATTATCTCGTAATCGCCAAGCCAGGGCATGAGGTCATATTCCTCCTTCACATCAATGACCCTGTAGGCGGTCTCTGCAGACATACCATCACCGGATTCAACGACGGCGCGCAGCAGGCCCCTGAAAATAAAGTGGTGACGGGCCTCAAGCTCCTGGAACCCCAGATCCCTGCAGAGGTTCGCCAGGAATAGATGGACAGTGAAGTCCACGTATTTCACCTTGAGGAGTTCTTTCATGATCTCAAGAGCCTCCGCCTGCCTCCCTCCGGCGGCGGCTTCGTCAGCCTGGCCGTTGAGGCGTTCACATTCGCCTGAATAGGGAGCGTAGTGGGAAGTTCCCGTGTAGAGGCGGCGAAGAAGCAGGAAGTCTACGTCCCTTCTTCCCTCTTCAAGGCTTTTGACCAGTGAGGCAAACTCTCTGTCATTCTTATCGGTCCGTTCAGATATCTTCACTGCATCCCACTCCCGAGGGGCAGACATTTTACCGGCGCCTTTCATAATGAGATACTCCATCATTTCAACGCTCCCCCGCTGTCTTGCAAGAAAGATGGGGGTGAAGCCCATATCGTTCACGGCATCAGTCCTGGCACCCCTTTTCAGCAGGAACTCGGCAAGCTTCACGTTGTTTTTTGCCGAGGCTGCATGAAGAGGGGTATTGCCTTCGGGGTCAGGAGCATTGACGTCGGCTCCTTTCTCTGCCAGGTACTCAACAACAGCATTCTGCCCTCTCCAGGCTGCCATCGCCATGGGCCCCTCGATATCCCTCACGCCCCTGATGATCAAAAGCTCCACCATGTTCATAAATCCACGGGCGGCAGCAAAATACAGGGGTGTCCCCGCATGGCTGTCGCTCAGGTCGGGATCGGCACCGTGGGTGAGGAGGTATTCAGCAATCTCGATATTACCCCTCATGGCCGCGCAGTGAAGGGGGGTAAGAAGACTGTTATCTGCGGCATTGAGAGACGCTCCCCCCTCCGCGAGAATCTTCACCAGCGCCATGGAAGCGGCTGAAACGGCGCTGTGGAGAGGCGTGGCTCCGTTATTCTCAGCCTCGTTCACGGAGGCGCCGCGGGAGAGGAGGAAGCGCGCCATCTCCTCGTGGCCGTATGTGACAGCCCAATAAAGGGGGGTGCAGCCCTGCAGGTCTTTCAGGTTTACCGGGGCCCCTCTGTCACAGAGAAACTCAGCGAGGGGCACTATGCCCTTGACGGCGGCGATGTGAAGAGGAGTACCGCCCGCCCTGCAATCCTTCAGCGCCACATCGGCACCTTTTGCCACGAGAAACTCCGCCACGTTGAGTCTTCCCTCGATGAGGGCTGCGTGAAGGGCCGTCATGCCGTCATCGTCGCGCTCGTCGATTCCCACACCATGGTCCAGCAGAACCTCGGCTGCCACCTTCATACCCATGGCTGAGGCAAGATGGAGCGCCGTACCCCTCTTCTCAGTCCTCGCACTGATGAGGCCGGGGCACTGCTTCAGCAGGCTCCTTATTACCTCAGCATCTCCTGATACGGCGGCGCCGAAAAGAGCCTGTGCCTTCTCAAGGTAAGCCTTCTCATCCATCGCTCCTCCTCCGGGGCATTTTTCGCTCTTCTTTATTCTACAAGCTGAAGCCTTCAGGGTAAACCAGCCATGCCTGTTTCTCTCATGGCTACCTCTCCTCCAGCAGTCCCCTGAGGACCTTGTAATCGATTTTCCCCGTCCCCAGCACAGGAATGCTCTCCAGCCTTTTCACCTCATCGATGCGCATTATCCCTTTCATGCCTTTTTCTGCGAGAATGGCATTGGCCTCGGCAAGGGAAATGTCCACGGCAGTGAAGAGGACCACCTTTCTTCCCCCGTCATATTCAAGGCCCTCAACGGCAACAAGTGGCCCCTCCTCCCTGGTGGCAGGATAGCGCGCCGAGAATGGCTCTTCAAGCGCCGGGAGGGATATCATCTCGCCGCCTGCTTTTAGGAAGCGCTTCAGCCTCCCGCAGAAGGTGATGAACCCCTCACTGTCAATGAAGACAAGATCACCTGCAATGTACCAGCTTTTTCCCTCGAGTTCCATGAAAGGCTCAAGCCCGTCGGAAGCGAGGTACCCCGAAAAAACACTGGGCCCGCTCACAAGGAGCATTCCCCTTTCTCCAGGGGGAAGAGGCCTGAAGCTCTCAAGGTCCACTACCTTCACCTCGACACCGGGAGCGGCCTTCCCTATGGTCCCCTCCTTCATGCTGCCGGGGCAGTTAAGCGACACTATGGGTGAGCACTCAGTGATCCCGTAACCCTCGAAGAGCACAGCCCGCGGCGCCATCTCCCCCAGCTTCCTGAAGAGGGAGGGAGGGCATTTCTCTGCACCCGTCACGACCGTGGCAAGGCTTGCCAGTTGCCCCTTGCCTGCCCGCTCAAGGATATAGGAGAGAAATGTGGGGGTGCAGTAAAGTGACGTGGGCTTATAAGCGGTAATCTTCTGCACAAGAGCTGCCGCATCGGTGGGATCGGGGTGATGGACCACCTTGATGCCCGACAGAAGAGGAAGCAACAGGGTGGCCGTAAGGCCGAAGCTGTGGAACGGGGGGAGAATGGCAAGGAGGCTGTCATGTCGTGTGGGCTTCAGGGCAGCGAGGCCCGACCTCGTGTTTCTTAAAAGGTTCCTGTGAGTGAGAGGGACAGCCTTGGGAGCCTTCTCTGAGCCGGAGGTGAAAAGGACCACCGCCGTGTCATCGGGAGAAGAGGCCTGGAGAGCCCTGAGGAGGGCGGCGCCGGAAAGCCGGACCTTCATAAGCGCAAAGAGTTGCTCCCCTATTCCTATGCTAGCCTTGATATCCTCCAGATACCGCATGGAGGGCCCTTCAACTTTTATCGCTGCGCGGTCTACGAAGGCCCTGCTTGTGACTATCACCTCAAGCCCCGTAATTTTTGCCCCATGGGCCATGGCGCCGGGGCCCGTAGTCCAGTTCAGCATGACAGGAAGCATCCCCGCCATATGGGTGGCGAAAAAGACTGCCGCGCAGGCCGTTGAAGAAGGGAGAAGGATACCTACTGACTTGCCGGGTAAAGCCTTGATTCTCCTTGACAGCAAGAGCGCCGTGATGAGAAGCCTTTCATAGGTGAGAGCCCCGCTCGCATCGTCGGCAGATGCCATGTCGTCCCTGAGGGCCAGAGCCGTTCTCACGAAAGCTTCCTGGATGGTCTCTCCCCGGATCTGCTCAAGCTGCGGCTTTCGGGGTTCCCTGAACCAGAGGGGAGGAGCGGGTCTGACCGCCTTCCTGCCCCTCTCGAAAAGCCCTTCAGCGAGGGCGGAAAGCTCTCCGAACGTGGCGGGGACCTTGCTGCCGGCGAAGCCGAAGCGCCCCTGCACAAGGAGCGAGACCTCCATCCTCCCCAGGCTGTCAAGCCCCAGGTCCTCAAGCATTGTTCCGGGGCCCAGATCGCCGCCGCCGATGGCTCTCCCGAGATACTCTTCAAGCATGGATTTCACCGCTTCAAGAGTGGCGGGCCTTATCTTCTCGAAATCCACTGTTGGCTCACTGATGAGAGCGGGAAATTGATAGGACCGCGGGGCCAGGAAGGCATGGTAGGGGACATAAACTGGCTCTTCAGGCCCCGGGGAATTGTACCATTGATCAAAGAAGGGGTTCACCTGTTCCTTTTCGAAGCCTGGCAGTGCCGAGCGCTCTATTTCCTCGACCGTCACCTCGACTTCACGGCGCGGGCCGAAAAACACAAGGCTGGTGATAAGAAATCGCAGGCCCGCCCTGAGGCAGCGGGGGATATCGGGGTTCCTGCCGTTATAGGCATAAGAGAACATGCTCCCCCACATGCCCCTGGTTCTTATCACGACAATTCTCGCATCGGGCACTGCCCTGAGGATCTCTGCGAGGGCGCTCGCTCCGCCCAGGCGCTCGTATGGCTGGCGGTAGATCTTGCCTGCGGGCCACATCACAATATTTTCTCCCGATCTCAGGCCCTCAATGACCTGCTGTACCGCCTTTCCGGCCCCTTCCCTGGCTTCAGCCGAGAGGTTCTCCATTACGGGCACCTCGACGGCGTCCAGGGCCTTCATAATCCAGCGGAGGAGCGGGTGCTGGAAGTTGACGGAGTAGAGCATGGGACGGACGCGCAGCACAGGCCACAGGGTGGCGATGGTAATGACCGGCTCGGAGAGGGAAGGGTGATTGGCAAGGACCAGCGTTTTAGCCAGGTGGCCCTTCACCTTCTCAAGGCCCGTAACCCTCACGCGGTAGCGGAGCGACGCGACACACCGGGCAAAAAGAGAGAGGAGCGTTCTCAAGATATCCATGAAGGGGAACTTTCTCAGCGGGACCTGCAAGTTCCTCTCCCGGGAAGCCCGATCCCCTCTCATTCCCCTGTGACAGATGGTGCCTTATTTTCTTCGTTTCAGCCTGACCCCCCTGATGGAGAGCACTTCGTCCTCCACTATCAGGGAGCCTTTTCCCCGGGGCTCCGACTGTCCTGCTCTTTCCAGCATGGCCTTCACCTCGCCCAGGGGGTTCTTCACTTTTCTCCCCACATAGACCTCTGCGAGCTGGCACATCACCTTGAAGGTAAGCCCGGGGTCCTTGAAATGCTCCGCCGCGCCCACTATCTCCTCTGCGATCTTTCTCTTTTCTCCGGTGACTGAAGGGTAGGAGAGAATAGACCGGAAAGCCATGCCAAACAGCGTGATCTTCTCCCCTGCCCCGCCTCCTGTCGAGGTGGTCATCAGGGCCGCCCTGGCGGCAGTCTGATCCCGGGGCTCGCCCGTTGATGAGGCAAGTGAAGCAAGCACCGTCTTTGAAAATATGAGGGCCGGATGTCTGTCAGAAGCGGCATCCATTGCCGAAAGCCCGAGTGCCGCAAGTCCCTTTTCCCCTTCAGATGCGCCGGGGCTCTCCTTGATTGCCGTAAAGGAGCGCGTCACCACCTCGCCCACGGCGTTCATCTCGTTGAGAAACACATCGGGGTATGATTTTAAAGCGGACTGCGCGATCACGGCGCTCACTTTCCCCTGGAAGGGAGTGCCGATGCATTCCAGCAGGGAATTCGCGCATGCGCCGCTTTCCCTGCCCGGGCTGCATTCCCCCGCTATCACGGCGCCGAGGGCGGCCAGCTCATGCTCCTCCCGGGAAATGCCGGGGCTTGTGCTGATCGCTTCAAAGGTCTCCTTGAGGACCCCGGCCGTCCTGCTCCAGTCGCTTATCTGCTGAACGGGGACGGCAGTGGTGCGAAGGACTGCCCGGGCGATATGGACCGCACAGGGTAACGGCAGGGGCTGCGACATGGCTCCCATGACATAAAAGGCTTCAATGAGGTGCTTTTCTTTCAGCATGGCCCGGCCGAACTCCGCCATTGCCCTCTCCTTTTTTGACGCGGAATTCATCTGGAGCGTCTCAAAGCCGTCCTTGAGAATTTCAGGCCTTTTGTCCTGTTTGTATTTGCTGGGTCCCGCAGAGAGAAAGGCATTATAGGCGGTATCTGCAATGGCGGCAGTGAGCGAAGCGCCTGGAGCACCGGGAAGTGAGGCGGAAAGTGCATCCATGAAGACATGGGAAACGGCAACGGCAAGCCTGTCGTCCGGCAGTTTCTTCTGGAGCCGCAAGGCCATGGCAGCGATTATCTTCTCGTCGATAGTGGTCTCGCTGCTCTCCGAGACGGCCTTGAAGCCATCCTCAAGGAGCTCCCGCCTCTGGCTTCCCTTCTTCTCATCAAGGGCCCTTTCCTGTTTCAGGCACCGGCCGGCAATGGCTCTGCCGCTCCGGCTTGCGGAGAGGGCTGAAGGATTCTGCAGAGAGTCCATTGACATCCCACTTTCACACAGGGTATTCATTCATGGATGATATCACGAGATACAGCTCTATTTTACCTTAAATCGGAAAAAAGCTCAAGAAAAGGTCCGCTGGCTACATGAAAAGCTCGAGCTGGGCTTCGAGCTCCTCGAGCTCCTCTCTCCAGTAAGACCGCGAACCGAAGTCATGGAGGACACGGACGAATGCCGGATCCTTCTGGCGCGCAGCGAGCCAGGCGGCATAGCGGATGTAGCGAAAGGCCCTCAGCGGTTCCACCAGCTCCAGGCTCTGCCTGTCGAAGGGGCGCTGCTTTTCGTAAGCCTGCACCAGTGCCTCTCGCAGCGCAAGCGCCTCGGCATCGCGGCCGGGCACCATCATCCAGAAGTCCTGGACAGGGGGCCCCATGGTCATATCGTCAAAATCGACGACGAGGGGCCCTGTGGCACACCAGAGCAGGTTCCCCCGGTGAAAGTCTCCGTGGATGCGCCCCCCGGGCGTGCCCGCGATACGCGGCGAAAGCCAGTCCATGAGTTTTCGCGCTGACCGCTCGTATCGGCTCCAGATATCGGGAGGCACGGCACGGGCAAGTACCGCAAGATCGGCATTGCCGAGGGTGTCGGGGTTCCATACGTGACGTTGAGGGGAGGAGCGGCGGAAACCGACAGTATGAATGCGGGCGATGAGTTCCCCCAGCAGAGCGATCTTGCCGGCGTCAAGTTCATCGGGCGGGGAGCCCCTGTGGTGGGGAAAGACCGCAAAGTAGATTCCCGCCGTGGAGCCCAGCGTGCCTGACCCGCCCTGCGTAAGCGGGAGCGGGGGTATGACGGGAAGTCCCTCATCGTGGAGATCTTTCAGGAAGAGATGCTCTTCCAGCAACGCGTCTCGGGAATGACGCTGCGGCCGATAGAACTTCGCGACCCATCGCTCTCCCTCTTCGTCCACGACAGAAGCCACGCGGTTCTCGAGGGAGTTCAGAAAACTGACGGCAGGCTGGCAGTTTATACCCGCGGAAGAGAACGCCTCGAGGATACGGTCAGGCGTGAGGGCATAAAAGTACTCGGTGAGCTTCGACGCATTGGAATCTGATTTTTGCATTCCGGCCGCTCCTTGTGTCGCCAGGATAACTTCTCTCCCTATGATACCATACCCGGCTCCCCGGGAAAAGATCCATTTCATTCTCCCGGCGATCCTCCTGCTATTCAGGAGCCCGCTTCTCAATGGCTTTTGCTCTTCGCCGCCAGGTGCAGGAAAAGGAAGCTTGCCGCGTAAAACACTGCCACGAAGATTACCAGGTTCCTGTACCCGAGCACCAGGGATGTGTATTCAAACATTCCGCCGAAGAAAGAGCCCAGGATGTTGGAGGCAAGGGCTACCACAGCGGTCCCCGTCTCTTCCCTGAAGGTGGAAGTGAAGATGAGATTCGCAAAGAAAATAGGAGAGAAAAGCATCAGGCTCGAGAGAATATAGCGAAGCACAGGGTTTCCGCTGAGGAGGCTCTCGAGGGGCAGAAGATAATTGAGCAGCAGAATTCCGAAGAGGACGGCATAGAGCAGCCACATTCTCTCGATCCTGAATCTTTCCGATACCCAGATGGCCAGCAGTACCATCGCGAGAACGGCGAAGAACACGAGGGAATTCACCATCCAGGTGCTTCCGAAGATGAGAGAGAACCGCACCACGTTCATAGTCTCCAGAAGCATGAAGGCCGCGCCCAGAAAGAAGAAATGGCCGCTGAAGCCCCGCAGGGTCCCCGGTGGAGAGGCCAGCAGCACCATACCGACACCGAATGCTGCAATCATCAACAGAGAGAAGATGAATATCGGGGGAATGGCTGCCCTCTTCATATAGATGAAGGGCCAGTCGTCGGTGGCAAGCTTCAAGGATGAATCCATCTTTTTATCAGGTATCGGCGATTTCAGATCCTTGATCTTATCGCCTGCCATGAAAACGGCTTCCTTGCTTTCAAAGACCTGGACCTTGGGCGCATACCCGAAGACTTCCCTGAGCATGCCCGCCAGCTTGTCGATAAGCCAGTCTTCTCTGTAATAATTGTATAACACCATAAGCCCTCCGGGTGCCAGGCGCTCCTTCGCGCTCGCCAGGGACTCGACAGTGAAGAGATAGCTCTCAAGCCTCAGATTCGCGAATGATGAGGTGAGCGTCAGCGAATCGGGGAGGGCAAAGATTATCAGATCATACAGGGACTTATCATTTTTGAGGAATGTCCGCGCATCACATATTCTGACCTCAGTTCTTGAATCAGAATACGGCTGCAGGGGATGAAAATGATATCCCAGCATGTAAATGACCGGATCAATCTCGACAGCGGTGACCTGCTCGACTCCATACTTCAGCGCAAAGGAGGTGTCCGTTCCGCTGCCTGCCCCGATGATCAGGGCCCTCTTGAAATGGTTATTATTGTATGAGGTATAAGGAATGTGGTAAAAGGCCTCCTTGCTTTCTATCCTCTGCATTGTCTGGTGCCCGATGTTATTTACATTCAATTCTTTTCCCCCGTCGGCAAGTTCACGCATGGTAATCTTGTAATAAGGGCTCCAGATGCTTTCTTTCTGGAGGCAGAAGACGCTGATGCAGATCAGGCTGAGAGCAGATAAAGTAAAGAGGATTTTCAAGGGCTTTCCCCGTTCAAGCAGCAGCACGATAACAGAGATAATAAGGAACCATAAGAGCGGCGAAGCGAGAAAGTAACTTAAGATTGAAAAAATGGCTATTCCGGCCAGGCTTGCGCCGATATTCAGAGCGTATGCCTTAAGAGGCCTGAACCGGCCGAAGAGCTGTCCCATTTCCTGGCTGAGCATTGCCATCATAAAGGTGACAGATACGAATACGAAAGGCAGCAGGTAATAACTTTCAACCTGCTTATATTCCTTTGCATGGTGCTGAAAATAAAGGGCATCGTTCGAAGTAAGCATGAAATCATATTTCATGAAGGAGACAAGTATAATGAAGCTGAGGAGCGTGTGCGGGAAAAGAGAGAAAAGCTGCCATTTTTTTTTCGCCGCAAGAAGGCCGACTCCCATTCCCAGGAAACATGAGAGCAGCACAAAGTTGGAAAAATAACTCAGGTATCTTATATAAGCGGGGATCCATCTGATGCAGACAAGCTCGAAGAAGAGCACAAGGAAGCTAATCAGAAAGAGGCGAGCGGAATCATTTGCTATTAAGGGAGTCCCTGTCTGAGATTCTGGCTGGCTCATTGCAACACCCTGTCATCTTTTCCAGCATCGGTTCGCCGGAACATCGGCCAATCCCTCCCCATGCCGAAATGAGGCCGGCTCTGCAGGGAACCAGCATACTGTTCCTATTTTCCGGTGGCTTTGTGTGTGGCTTTCTCAAGCTCCGCCGCTCCGTATTCTGCCATTTGCTCGGCAAGCAGGAGATATCCATGGGCCCGCTCCGCCTGCACGAGGCTTTTCTTTATAAACTCGGCATCGAGGTTCTCCAGGTTTTTTTTCAATTTACCCAGGACCTGCCGGTAGAGCATTACCCCCTTTTCCGCATTCGCCACGGGCTGTTCCACCACCCTGCCCACTTCAGCAGGCACCTCATAGAGCCCGGTGGATCCGGCATCTTCCTTGATACCGGCCTCAATTGCACCCAGTACTGAGAGCATATTATCAATGACCCTGAGATACACATCGGGGGAGATTTCCTGGTTTGCCATCTCCTCGCTGGAGCGCACGAACTGCATAAAATGAGCTCCGAAGGACTTCCCTTCACGCTCCTCGCCCTGGAGCTTGAAATTACATTCACTGCAAAGCTTCTCATCGAGCGGATAAGTTCTGCCGCACTTAAGGCAAATCATGGCCACCACTCCTTGTCACTTAAACTGCGTCGGCATAAAAAAGTGAGAGGCAGCCTGTGCCTCATCCCTCACATTCCCATGCTTATTTTAAGAGTCTCTCTCGTTTTCCTGCCATCGAGCGGTTTCCTGCCCCCCCTCTTATCTCCCGTTGACTAAATGTGTCGCCGTATTCCAGAGAAATCTCGCGGGAGCCGTGGCCGCATCAATCCCCAGGTGGGCGCCTGTCTTGAGGGCCGTCCCTGTGTTCCCCACATTTTCCTTGAAGTTGATCCATCCCTGCCCGATAAGCTCCGATGCCAGGCCGTGTTCTCCCTTTGCATATTCCTGCCGTGATTCAGTACGATCCATGTCGGCGTTTCTATGGCGCTGGGCTATTTCCTGGCCGCCTTCTTTCACATGCCCCACCGAATGGTTGACAGTATCTGCCGCACCGTCCACTGTCGCGTGTCCTGCGTTGACAAGGCCTATTGCCGGGGCTGCAACTCCTACATCGAAAGCTGCTTTTGCGCCAGTCGATAGCACTGTCGCGGTATTACCCACATTCTCCCTGAAATTGTTCCAGCTCTGGTTCACCACTTCACTGCCGAGCCCATGCTCGCCCACTGCATATTCATAGCGCGACTGCTGCCGGTCCCCCTCAATGCTCCGGTGCCGGCCCGCAATTTCATCGGCGCCCTCCGCAAGGTCATTCTTGAGAGGAGCATAAGGATCAGGATATCCCGTCTCCTTGGGCTTCTTTCCCTGCAGCTCGAGTGCCCTCTGCTCCATCAGCTGCATATCAGCCTGCTGCATCTGGGCCATTGTCATAACGCTTGATGAGCCACCGCCGCCTACTCCGCCTATCATATCCTTTACCTCCTTCGAGATTTTTCTCTACTATTTATTGTTATCATCAGTCACTGATCATATTTTACCAGAATTATATTTCCGATATGTGAACAAAAGGTAAATAGATCGTTAATCCCGAGATACACTTTCTTGTCATATTTCACTGACAGCGTTCGGAATTTGCAGGCAGTCACCAAGTCCGCTGCAATCGAAGAATATTTTCCTCATTGATACTACCTGGTTATCTTGTTGCCACTTGCATCACACCAGGCAGGCGCTGTAGAGAGAGGCCAGGGGAATTCTCCCGGGCAAACAGATTCTGTCTGTGTTCCTGTGCACCCATAGGGACAGAATCAAACGTTTGCTGAAGAGGAGAATGTCCCCTGTCCTCCTGCTGTCTTTCCTGTGAATTCATAAAAGAGAAGGGGAACGCAGCAAAATTATTGGTGCATAAAGAAAAATCCGAGCAGGAGGGGTGGGTCTGCATGTGAAAGGCGAACGCTGATATGGATGGGCCTTGTCAAGAGGCACAAAAAGCGTCCCAGGAACTCTTCGCTTTTTCTCTCATTTTATAAATATTTGCACTCACGTTGTGGATACTGTGAGCAGGTCGAAGACTTGGTCAAGTGATGAGTATAACTTGTGGGCAGCTTGCTGTCCATAAGTTATGCACAGAACGGCAGTATCCACAATCTTTTTCTACATAGATAACACCTCTTGTTTTTTATTTGGGAGACGGCACGGATGCTTCGACGATGAATCACTCTGATATGCGCGGGTCAACGATGTTGCCGCATTTTACCACGTTCGTCGAGGAACCTTGAAACTATCCGCGTGAATCAGTTCAATGACTGTCACATAACGTTCTCGAGGTTCCTGCTTTCGTACCGTGCCATCCCCCAAACATATAATTTAGGATTATGACTTATGCTGCTAACTTGTGAGCCTTTTCCTCTTGAAGTTTCTTCATCATTGCCCAGATAAAACCGGCCAGTTCGCGAGCCACTGCTATCACAGCAATTCGAGGACTTTTTTGTCGCGCCAATTTCCAGTATTTTCGGCAAAGTCTTTCCTGTGCCTGGATTACTTGAGAACTAACCAGGGCGGCATCCCAGAGAGCTTACTCACAATATTCTCAATCCTAACAGGTCTCGAATAATGCCAGGCTGCCTGGACTAATACATGACGACAGTGAGAATTCCCTGTTTTTGTAATATGACCGCGTTTTTCAATACCACCCGATGAATACTCAGAAGGCACCAGACCAAGAAAACTCATGTAGTTCATTGCTTTTGGAAATCTATTAAAGTCACCTGTTTCCAGAAGCAAAACCATGGCAGAATAGATATCAATGCCTCGATAGGCAGATAGATACCTCACTTTTTCTGAGTACCTGGGTGTTCTTGATACTTCTTCAATCCGCCGGTCAATTTCATTCTGACGCTGGAGTTTGAACTCCAAAAGCACGAGGTATTCCTGGAAGAGCTCACGATCGAGAGAGTAATCAAAACGAATGGAGCGGAGCCACTCCCAGTGACATCTTGTCCGATGGGCTTTACCTGATGTATACCGAAACCTTTTCGCAGGAGAAATTTCAATACATAATGCTTTGATTGCAATATTTCTTTTCGCAACACATCTCTGTATCTGAGCAGATCCCTCACAGGCTCATCTTTTTCATCAGGAATCGCGATGAACGTAAGCTGATCAGAGAAGCAGAGATTTGCCAGCTTTTCAGCATCGCGCCTGTCGGTTTTACAGCGATCTCCTGGTCGTTGAGGAATCATTGCAGGTGCTAAAATCTTACAGGTGTGACCCCAACGCTCAATTTCTCTCTGGAGAGCATACCCCATGCAACCAGCTTCATAACACGCCAAGACTTTTCCATTCAATTTTCTTTCCAGTTGCTTAAGATAGTTCTTGAGTTTTTTCAAGTCATTCGAAAACTTTTCCCCGCCAACAATTTCACCAGTTGCTCCAGATATGCATGCCGCAACAATCGTTTCCTTATGGACATCCAACCCGACATAGAGTGTGCTATAATTATTCATGGGACTGACCTCCTTTAGATTACTCAACAACTATTTCAAGTTGTTTGTGGCTCTGCCTTCCTGGTAATCCACGTTAGTTTGGGTCAGTCCCTTGATTTTTCCACTCCATATTCTTTCTTACACACAATGGATAGGCACTGACCTGCCCATCCATTGTAACTATCGTATGACATTGCATAGTGGCTCTATGATTGACAAAGAAAGATTGGGTTGATAAAATAGATTACCAGAGGTGATTTGTGTGGCCAGTGCTAAAATTGCTATCACATTAGAGCATGAATGCCTTAAAGAAATAGATTTATGGGTATCGGAGGGCCTATATCCCAACAGAAGCAAAGCAATCCAGGAAGTTCTGAAAGAAAGAATTGCACGGTGGCGGAAGAACCGATTGCAGAGCGCCCTATCACAGGTTGTGCCCGAGGAAGAGAGAAAGCTCTCAGAAGAAGGATTTGACGCGGTGAATAAGGCATGGGAAAAATACTGAGAGGTGATATATTCTGGGCAGATCTTGATCCCGTCAGGGGAAGAGAACAGGCGGGCAAAAGGCCCGTCCTCGTGATAAGCCAGGATATCTTCAACGAGAGAAGCGGTACGGTCATAGCATTGGCGGTCACAAGCAGGGAGCCCGCCGCCGGCTTCCCTTTGTCATACAGACTGAGCTCCCATGGTCTTACGAGGCCTTCCTGGGTGAAGATCGGCCAGATAAGAACTTTGTCCACCGACCGGCTGGGCAAAAAAATCGGCACTGCAGGCTACGAAGAGTTGGAAAGCATTATTGAAGGCCTGATGGATATAGTCGGATAGCATCATGCTCCCCCTCAGTATTAAACAAGCTTTTTCATTCATTGAAATCATTAGAGCTTCATTCGCTGCCATATAGGTGTCAGTGAAAAAGTATGATCATAATATTTAGGTTTTCCGTGGAGAAAAGTGACAAGGACTCCTCCTTTGGGGAGAAGTCCCTTTATTTTTGGGTTCAGGAACATGGGATCATGGTTTCCGCTGTCTTATAAAATCTTTCCCGCGCAAAAAAACCTTATGCCCGGCGACAGACTGGATCTGAAACGCGGGGAAACCGGCCTGGTCCTTCACTGACTCTCGCTTCATGGCATTCAGAGTCATTTTTGGCCTTTCAACCTCTTCCGGGCCCTCTGGAGGGCATCCTGTGACGGCATTTTATCCTCTCTGTGATAAGGTTTGAGAGGGGCAGCCTGTTTGATGTTTTTTGGCTGATATGCTATGATACAATCATGGATACACATGAGACTCGTTCCGTTACTGCCCTGTTCCTTCCAGATGAAGAAGAGCTTCTTCACCTCGGTAATCCATTGTCTTCTCAGGATTACGAGGACATGCTGCTCCTGCCGGAGCCTTATGAGCTTTCCGCGGGAGGGCCCTGCAGGCCGGAGCACCTCGTCAAGCTCACCAGGGAGGGCCTCATCCCCGAAGCGGAAAAGCTCACCGAGGATATCTCCTTCGGCTCAATCGACAGGGATGAGCGGGCAAAGCGCATTGATTTTCTGCTCTGCGAGGCAGTCCGCGGCCGCCTGGCACTTGATCTTGCACTCGGCGGCCTTCTCGTCACTCTTAAAACGAAAGGGGTTGATCAGTTAGGATACCGCTCCATGGGCACCTTCGCCACGGAGCATCTCTCGTTCTCCGGGCGCACCGCATCGGAGCTGATGCACAACTTCGATCTCCTCAAGGCGCTCCCCCTCACCCGGGAGGCCTATCTTGAGGGCAGGATCGCGAAGAGCGCTCTCAGGCATCTTTCGAGGGTCATCATGCCCGAGAACGAGGGTGAGTGGCTCGCCATTGCCAGTGGGCGCTCGCTGTGCGGCCTCGAGCAGGAAGTGAAAAGGGCCCTCGCTGAAGGGAAGGCCGATGGGGCTCCCGGTTCTGAAGGAAGTCTGCGCGCAGCGGGCGGGGCGTGCGATGATGCGCACGGTGACGAGGCTGAGGGCACGATGATGTATTTCAGCGTGCCGCCCTCCCTTGCCCTCACCTGGGACTTCGCCCTCTCCCTCTTCCGGGACAAAGAGCACTATGACGGGCCTGTCTCAGGATTTGTCGAGGCTCTCCTTGCGAATTTCCTTGCCTCAGGGGAAGCCGCCCCGGAGCTTCCGGCCCTTGATGCCAAGGGAAATCGCCCCCTCTTCTCACGGGTGCCCCTCATGAAGAGAAGGATGGGAAACCGGCGTGTGAGCGATCCCGATGAGGGTGTCGGGAAGGCCTTCGGAAGCCCTTCCTGCGGCGCTCCCTGGGAGCTGCCCTGGAGCATCCATTTTCCGTCGTGGCTGGAAGAGGCCCGGTCCGGCGGAGAATACGCCGGGGTCTCCGCCAGGGCGTTTGCGGGCCGCCTCCGGAGGGCCGCCTCCATCCGCCAGAGGCTTGACGTGGCCGCGGGAATGCTCCTTCGGGCGATGGATGATCGGCAGCTCCACCGCCTTCTCGGCTATGAGTTCATCGAGGACTATGCAGGGGAGCGCTGCGGCTTCTCGATGGCGCAGACCCGCCAGCTCATCAGGCTCGCCGAGGGATTCCGCCGCCACTCCCTCACCGAAGACGCCTTCAGGAAGGGCGTCATCACCAGGGAGCAGGCGCGCCTCATTCTCCCCCTGGTGGACTCCAGGAATGAATCGCAGTGGATTGCCTATGCCGCGAGCGTGCCCACGGCGGACCTCAGGGAAGAGGCGGGGCGAGTTGCCAGGATCCTTGAATATGACTGCCTGGTCTCCCACAATTATACTTTGCTTCCCGGCCTCCGCTATCTCACCGACGAGAGGTTCCGGGGCCTTTCTCCGGAGGTGCAGGACTGCATACGTGATGGCTCGTGGTATAAGGGCCCCTCTCTTTGCTCTTCGTGGCCTCTCGCGTCAGACGACGAGAAGCTCATTGCAGGCCGCGACAGGCGCTTTGATGCGCCCTGGAGGTACTTCAGCGATGTCGATGAGATGATGGCCTCCGAGGCTTCCCTTGAAATTGAAAGAAATTCGAGGCTGTGTGCGGGGCAAAAAGCCCGGCAGATCTGTACCATCCCCCGGGGCGAGAATCCCGAGGAGACCTTCCTGGTGGACATCCTCACGGCGGGAGATCCCTCGCCGGCGGCAGGAAGCTCCATGATGATAAAATTCTTTCTCCCCCGGGAGCTCCTTGAAATCTGGAACCTGGCGGTCCATGCCTTTCTCGGCCGCCTTGCCCTCGCGGAAGCAGCCGACAACCTGGGCCAACCGGAAGAGAAATTCCTTGCAGCCCTCCTGGCAGACTACATTGTCACTGAGGGAACCTTGAAAAAAGCGGCCCATCATCACAAAATCCTGAAGCGCGACCGGTTTCGCTGCCAGACCCCCGGCTGCCGGTGCCGTCGGAATTTGCACGTGCATCACATCATCAGGCGCTCCCAGGGCGGCACCGATGACCCCTGGAACCTCATCGTGCTCTGCGAGGCCTGCCACCTCCACCTCCTCCATGGCCTGCGGACCCTCACCGTGAAGGGCAGGGCGCCCTATGATCTTACCTTCACCTTCGGCTCCCTCTCGGAAGGCACTCCCTTCCTGGTCTATCAAAAGGGAGTCCTGGCGGGCTCCGGCGATTCCATCACTTAATCTTACTCATGCGAGCCCCCTCCTCTCAGGCTCATCATTATGCTTATTTAATGCCTTATCCTAAGTCTGAACTATCCCGTGCTCCCTGCAGAATCTTGGAAAATGCTCCGCTATTCTACACAGAGCCTCGGCTGCGGCCTCAATGCTCTTCTCCCGGCACCTCACCACCTGTTCATTATAATCGCCGCCGGTTATAGGCATCGCGAGAAGGCAGACTTTGTCGAGCCGCTCTCTATAAACATCCACACAAGCACAAAGTCATGTTTTCGCAACGTTCTGAGAACATCATGCGCACCTTCAGAGTCATCTTCCTCGCCATGAGTAAGCTCAATCCTGAGGTGATCGCTCGAGAGCCTTCCAGAGAAATAAGCTTTCATTACCGCATGGACGCCGGCAAAATTATCCAGGTTGCCTTCAACCACCCCATCTTCAAGACGCCTGAGCGTGTGGGAGTAAAAGCATGTATCGGCGTGGCAGGAAAATACCAGCATGGTGATGCCCTCTTCAGTGACCCATTCCCCTTTACAACATCAGGTAATCCGCGCATTTCACGCAGGTTTCCAGATGCTTGGCGAAGACGCGGTATTCAGGCGTGAGAATGACTTCCCTGTAAATAAAAAGCCTTCTTATGACCCTTCTTGAGAGCTCACAGTATCCTGCAGATGATGCTGGACAGCCTGGAGCGCTATATAGATGCCCCTTCACAGGAAAAGATGGCGGAGACGCTCGATCTCCTCCTTCAGAGCATGGGACACATCAGGACCATAAACACAATGCTCGACAAAGCTTCGGGTTAAGCCCGCCGCA
The DNA here is from genome assembly GCA_031082125.1 of Candidatus Eremiobacterota bacterium. Lineage (NCBI taxonomy): Bacteria > Bacillati > Vulcanimicrobiota > Vulcanimicrobiota bacterium. The sequence continues at coordinate 126,934 of JAVHLM010000007.1, read as the reverse complement.
AGCAGGAGAATACTTTAAAAAATAATATCCCTCTTTGTCAGGCCAGAGAGATTGATTGAGAGGATTCAGTGTCCAGGTCTTACAGATCACCTGGCGATATACCGGTCTTCTTTGCAATACGCGCCAGCATCCGCGGCCCGATCTGAAGCAAAGCATTAAGAAGCTTTTGTGCCTTAACAGACGGCCATTTTATCATGACGCTATGGCAAACATATGGCCAAGCTCCGGGATGGCCTCTCCATGATCAAGCCTGTCAGCCAGCACACGTAAAGCCAGTGCTTTCACACTGCGGATAGCTTCCTGCCTGCTTTGACCATATGCCATCACTCCGGGGAGCTCCGGTATTTCAGCGATCCAACGGCCATCTTCTTCCGTTTCTATCTCAATTCTCATGGTGACCTCCTTGTCTGCCGGACTAACAATGCCTCACCTCAGGGACATCCCGCACCTCTTTCAATTATATCATGAATGAGAGCGATGAATACAGACTTCGCTTGCAAGACTTTTCCCCCCCGCGGAGAAACATCCTTTATGAGCCACCGCCTACGGACAGGAATCTACCTTGCAGCCATCGCCCTTCTCGCCGTGCTCTTCTTCTCCGACTTCATCTTCGGCGGGAAAGCCTACCTCGCCACGGGGCTCATCTCCAATGACCCCGTCTTCGGCGGGATGCTCCCCGATGAGAAATGGAACTACCAGCTCGGCGACATCATCGCCTACGGCTACCCTGCAGACTTCTTCTACAACAGGATGTGCCACCAGGGCCGCACGTGGCTCTGGAACCCCCACTCCATGTGCGGCTTTCCCGTCGTGCCCGACGCAAGGGCCGGCCTGTTCTACCCCGTCAAGATGCTTGCCCACCGCCTCCTCCCCGTGGAAAAGGCCCACGGCCTCCTCATCTTTATTCACACGCTCGTCGCCGGCATCGCCATGTTTTTCCTGGCGCGAAGCTTCCAGTGCTCACCCTGCGCCTCGCTCCTTGCCGCGGTGATATGGATGTTTTCAGGCCTGGCGACGGGATGGCTCGAGTACGGTGACATCGCCAACGTGAACGCCTATTTCCCCCTGGCCTTTCTCTTCTTCAGGAAAAGCATCATGGAGCAGAAGGCACGGTACGCCGTCATCACGGGGATGATCCTGGGAGTCTACCAGCTCGTGGCCCTTCTCCAGTATTCCCTCTACTTCGCCCTCTTTTTCTTCGCCTACGGCCTCTTCATGGTCTTCACCGGCTCCACGAGCCTGAGAAGATGCGCCCTCTCCTTTCTGCTTACAGGCCTTTTCGCCTTCGGGGTCTCGGCGGTACAGACCCTCCTCTCCGTGGAGATGCTCAGGTACACCCAGCGTGAAGCCTTCACGTGGAATGAGGTCTTCCAGCTTTACTCGGCGCCCCTCTGGACCTTTCTCCTCACCTTTCTCTGCCCCCAGGCGCTGGGAAACCCCGCCCTGGGCCTCCACTTCTTCGCCAGGGGCTCCATGATGTACCATGAGACCTGCTGGTATATCGGGATCCTCTCCATCCCCTTCGCCGTAGCAGGTATCCTGTCATGCAGGGCAAGGGAGCGTCTTTTCTTCGCCTTCGCGGCCCTCTGCGCCCTTCTGTGGGCCGGCTGCACCATCTTTTACTACCCTGTCTTTACCTTCCTTCCCCTCTTTAACAAAATGATCCCGGGAAGGTTCATATATCTTGCTCTCTTCTGCCTCTGCATACTCGCCGCCTCAGGTTTTCACCGTTATTTCGAAGAAAAGGAGGCACGGAAGCCCGTCACCTCCACCGTGATAATCCTCCTGGCCTTCTACGGCATATGCTTCGCCACAGTGCTCCTCTTCCAGGCCATCCCTGGCCTCTTCATCCCGCTCCTGAAATGGGGATTCCCCCGCGTGCAGTATTCCTTCACCTGCGGGAGAGGCCCCGAGATGTACCTTGAATATATGAAAGCCATCGCCTCTTATTACAGCCCAATGAACCTCTGGCTGTTCCTTCCCGCCATTATCCTCGCGGCAGGGGCGCTTGTGCTCCGCGCCTTCCAGAGAGGCTCGCTTCAGGTGAAACTCGCATCACACCTGGCATTGTTCCTCGTGATGGCGGATCTCGGCCTCTCAGGAATTCTATATATCCCCGTCACGGAAAGAAAGGCCCCTGAGCCCACTCCTCCTCTCAGGTATCTCATGGCGCAGCAGGGCCCTTTCCGCGTGCTGAACCTTGCGTCTCCCGATCCGAACAATCTTTTCCAGGTTTTTTCCATAGATGACGCCGGCGGCGGCCAGTCACTCTACCCCTCATGGTTTCAGCAGCTGATGAGCACCGTCGAGTCAGGCTTCAGGGCTCAGGAAAGGGTCATATTCGGCAACGTGGTGAAGATGACAGGCTATCAGTCGCCCGTCTTTTCAATGCTCAACGTGCGCTACTTCATTCTTGAAAAGCCCCTCCCCGGGCCTGACAGCACACTCAGGGAGGTCCTGCGTGACAGGGTTGTCATTTATGAGAATCTGGCGGCGCTCCCCAGGGCATATCTCGTGAAGGGTTTCAGGGTGGATTCCCGTGAAGCCATATTGAACCGCGTCTCTTCGAAGGACTTCAGTCCTGAAGAGACCGCCTGTCTTGAGCATGAGCCTCATTTTTCAGCTGATACCCCGGCAGCAGAGGAGGGGACAGGGACTTCCATTGAGGAATACGCTCCCGACATTGTTACTATCACTGCTCACTGCAGTGAGAAGTCAATTCTCTTCATATCCCAGGTCTTCTACCCCGGGTGGGAAGCAGCCGTTGACGGCAGGCCCGCTGAAGTATTGAAGGCCAATTACGCCTTCCAGGCAGTGGCGCTGGGAAAAGGAAGCCACCGCGTGGTCCTCTCCTTCAGGCCGACACTCTTCAAAAAGGGAATTCTCATCACGGTGGCGACATCATTGACGGGCCTCCTCTTACTTCTCCTTGCCCCGCGCGGGGAAAGGCCTCAGAAAAGCCCGCTGCAGCCAAAAGGGGAAAACTCCTCCTCATCGGAAGAAAAAGAGGAGGTAAAGGTTGAAAAGGCCGGCGGCGAGAAAGCAGAGCCCCAGCAGCAGGAGCCTTGACCAGGCCCGGCGGTGAAGAAGGGCGAAGGCCTCGTCGGAGCACCTCACGACTATAAGGGGGGATTTCCTTGAGAGGCCGATGCTCCCCCTGCCGTCTCCTGCTGATGGACAGTACGTGCCAAGGACCGTCACCGGCTCTTCAGGCTCCAGGTGCTCCTCTATGATGGTCAGGGAGCTCCCTTTGCGCATTGCTTTTTTTTCCATAAGATCCCTGAGCCTCGCAGCGGAGTCAGCAGAGAGATCGTCTTCGCTCAGAGTGTCATGCCTTATGATGAACCTTCCCCCGAAAGGCTCAACGAGAACGGCGCCAGTGGGATCTTCCACCATGAAGACCGTCTCCTCTTTCCCTTCCACAGTCTGTGTTGACGGAAGGAAGGAGCGCCTCGTGAGCACTCTGTATTTGCAGTATACGCACTCCTTGCCGGTAAAAGGCCCCGCCAGAAGAGAAGCGGAGGGCTTTACCGTGCCTTTTACACGGACCCTCCGCTCTTTTCTGTCATTGAGATTTATTACGGACTCCACGGCGAGCCTGAAATACTCCCGTGAAACGCCTGCCACCTCGCGGGCTCTTTCAAAAAGCGATATGCCGAAGCCCACGAAAAGCGCCCCGAGAAATCCCACTAAGATCTTTACCAGCTCCACAGGAAGGCTTTCCTTCCTCAGACAGGGTGCACCTGTGAGCGGTATTTCTCATAAAGCTTTATGCAGGCCTCGCTCAGGCCGTCATAAAGGGCTTTGCTGTCCTCATCCTTCCAGACATTGCTCCTCACAAAGGAGGTCTTGTCCTTCCTGTTGTCAAAGCGCTGGATCGGCAGGTAATAGGACCTTTCCGGGCGCTCCACCTTGATAAAGCCTTCCTGGTCAGACTTGCCCATGAGGTGCTCAATGTCGTCACAGCCATATTCCTTGCGCATCACCTCTTCGGGGACTCCATGGGCCAGGATGCTCCCGGGGTCGTTGGGATCCTCCCTCTCCCTGTTCTTTCTGCGGGACTCCTCCGGGGTGACCCACACGTAGAGTATGGCCGCCTTCTCAAGTATCTTGGGGGTAAGAAGCTTCAGGTTGTATTCATAGCCGTAGGAAAGGGGCATTGACGAGCCTTCGGCGCCACCACGGGCAAACTCAATGATGAGCGTTGCGCCCGTCATGTCCTTGGGTATCTGGGTCTCCCGCTCTTCCTGCATCTTCCTGTATTCTTCCCTCAGGGCGTCAGCCACCCTGCGGAGCTTGTCCTCGTCAATAAGGGGCTTGCCGCTGCTGTAAAAGATTGGCTTCGCATTGAGCCTTGCCCTCGCGTCATCGATTCTCCTGTAGAGATCTTCAACTTTTGTGTCTATGACGCCATGCTTATCGATAAGCTGCTCATAGTCGTCGCTGAGAAGAAGGGTGAGGACGCCCCAGGAGACGGCTTCCTTGAAGGTCTTGTCAGGAGCGTGAAAGAAGACATAGTCTCCCCCGGCCTTCTTCAGTTCCACGTCAATGCATCTCATAAGGTGCACATAGAGGAAGTCATCCATCTGCGCATCCTTTCCCAGGTGAAAGATCTCTTTCTTGGCCTTCTCCTCCTGAGCGGCGATGAATGTCCTTGTTTCCGACTTTCCCGAGGCCGGGAGCGCGAGAAGAAGAATAATGTCAAAAACGTCTGCCATCCTGTTCCTCCTTGTGATTAGATTTGCCTGACTGTGAACCCCTTCTGAAGCCCCTGGAAAGGTATATATATCGAGGAGTTCATGAGTACCTTCTCCCTTTTGCCCCACATTCCTCCTGTCACCGGGGGAGCCGGGAGAAGGAAAGTTGCGGTCCTGATGGAACCATATGATAACAGAAAAAGGAGATTGTCACCGTGAGCCTTCTGATAAGGAATGCCGCCGTTAACGGCACCACGCAGGATATTTACCTCAAAGAGGGGCTGATTTCAAAGATCGGGACCCTGCAGAGCTTTGATGCAGATGAAGTGCTTGATGCGCAGGGCAAGATTGCCCTCCCTTCATTCTTCAACACCCATACCCACGCGGCAATGACCCTTTTAAGAGGCTACGCCGATGATATGTTCCTCCAGGAATGGCTGGAAAAAAAGATCTGGCCCGCCGAGGCCCGTCTCTCTGAAGAAGACGTTTACTGGGGCGCCAGGCTCGCATGCCTTGAGATGATAAAGAGCGGCACCACTTTTTTCAATGACATGTACTGGTTCTGGCAGGGCACTGCCAGGGCGGTGACGGAAATGGGCCTCCGGGCAGCTCTCTCGATAGTGATGATTGACATGGGCGACACATTGAAAGCCCGTGAGCAGTTCCGTCTGAATGAGGAATTCCTTGCCATGAGCACGACGCTTGACCCGAAGATACTCTGCGTTCTCGGCCCCCATGCAATCTACACTGTTTCAGAGGAGAGCCTCCGCTGGTGCGCCGACTTCTCAGAAAAAAACAGCCTCATGGTCCACATCCATCTCTCCGAGACGGAAAAAGAGGTGATTGACTGCCTCAACGCCCATGGGAAGCGCCCTGTTGAATACCTCCACTCCCTGGGGCTTCTCACGCCGCGCACCATAATAGCCCATGCCGTCTGGGTCAATGATTACGAGATCAGCCTCATGAGCGAGCATGGCGTGAAAGTTGCCCACAACCCGGTCTCGAACATGAAGCTTGCCGTGGGGAGCGCAATGCCCTACGGGAAGCTGAAAAAGGCAGGGGTGACGGTGTCGCTTGGAACTGACGGCTGTTCCTCCAATAATAACCTCGATATGATGGAGAGCATGAAGTTTGCCTGCCTTCTCCAGAAATTCCATTCCAGTGACTGCTGCATCCTCCCCGCGAAAGAGGCTTTCACCATGGCGACAGAGTCGGGCGCAAAAGCCTTCGGCCTTAAAGCCGGCGTGCTTGATGAGGGCTCTCTCGGCGATCTTATCCTTCTCGATGACCACAGGGCCGATATGACGCCGGGGCACAACATATTCTCCGATATCGCCTATTCAGCCTCGAGCGCTGCCGTTGACACCGTGGTATGCGATGGAAAGATCCTCATGAGAGATGGGATTGTACCTGGCGAGGATGAAATAATCTCGAAAGGGAAGGAATATTCCAGGAAATTCCGTCTCAGTTCCCCCTGAGGCAGGCTTTAAAAGAGATATGCCACCTGGAAAAGATTTACAATTTGTTCATATAATTGTTACATATTTTTCACAAGTTAACATATTTGATTCTTACATGAGTTCTCCCCCTCATGGTATAGTTGAGGTAGAGAAGATAAAAAGTGCGGGGAGAACAAGACAATGTCAGTAGGAATGGCGGGAGGCTCAGCAGCAGGAGGGTTCGGCGGCTTCGGCGGCGCGGCGGCAGCCGGTTCAGCCGGTGACGGTGGCGCTTCCGGTGGCGGCAGCGGCCTTTCTGGCGTTCTCTCAAGCCTTTATGCCCTCGCAAACGGCTCATCGAACTTCCATAACTACGCCGATATGTGGAACAATCCCACCGACCAGGTAAACCAGCCCGATGAGCAGAACAACGAGAAGGACCAGAAGGAAAAGATCGACGACAGGATGGAGAATCCCGTTGACCTCCTCACCTTCAGCGACGAGCTTATGGACGAGATGGAAAACGAGGGCAAGAAGCCTACTTCAATCTGGCCTCCCAGAAGGACCTAGTCCCCCGCGAAAAGGCACTCCACAGGCCCGGCGGCGCCGGGTCTTTTGATTTCCCCTCAAAAGAGGAACATTCCCTCCCCGCAGCAAATGATGAGAAGTTCCGTTTAAAGCCATGAATTACAGCCGCTATCTTTCCCTGTTTGTCATTCTCCTCTCGGTCTGCTCCCTGGCGGTGCTCACCATCATGGGGCTCTGCTTCCCTGCCCCGCCGCCCTTTGTGCTTTTCCTGTTCACCATGGTGCTCTATGGACTGAGCACTTTTAAAATCAAGATCCCCCGTGTCGCCATAGAGCTCTCAATCACCTGGCCCGTCACGTTCTTCGGGCTGTGGATCTGGGGGCCCTGGATAGGGACAAGCCTCATGGCAGCCATATTGCTGTACATCGCCACGCAGGTGCGGAGTGAATGGAAGCTCTTCAAGGAGTACCTGAAGGACTATGTCCTCTCGACATTCTACAACCTCTCATACTGCTGCCTTATCTCGTGCCTTCCCGGCATGGTCTATTACCTCATTGGCGGGACTCCCTCATTTTCCCGCCTTGATCTCTCACTCGTGCTGGCTCTCTCTGTTTCCGCCTCCCTGTGCTTTCTGATCAGCTTTCTTGCTACCAACACGAGGATTGCCCTCTTCGAGAATCTCTCCCCCTTCAAGCGCCATGTCGATCCCCTTGGCGAGCTCATGGAGCTGTCCCTCGTCTCTCTCAGCGTTGTGGCGGTTCTCATTTACAGCAGCATGGGGCCTCTCTCCCTTCTTCTGCTCATCGTGCCCGCTCTCTGCGGATTCTATCTTCTCAACTTCGGGATCAAGGCGGCGGCAGAAAAAGACGACATCTCCGTGCTCTTCGATTTTGCGAGGAGTATCAACAGCACTCTTGAGCTTGAAGCCACCCTTGAAAACATCGCGGAACAGGCAAGGAAGGCCATCAATGCCGAGGGATGGGCCCTCTTTCTCATAGGCGGGTCCGGTGAGGATATGGCTCTTCTCATTGCGGGAGGAACGCTTCAATCACTGCCCCGGGGCCGGGAAGTGCACGACAAGGGCGCCCTTCTCTCGTCGCTTGGAAATATTCAGAACCCCGTCTCATCATTCAAGGAAGGGGCCCATATCAGGGAGACTTTCTTCCCCCATCAGAAAGGGGAGATCTCCCTTGCGCTCTTCAGGGAGAAGGGGAAGCTCCTGGGATTTCTGATGCTTGTGAAGAATCAGTTTGAAAGGGATCACCGCAGCTTCCTTACCATCCTTGTCACCCAGGCGGCCCTTGCCATATCGAATGCCCGCCTCTATCTCCAAGCCCTGGAGACCAACAGGGAGCTCAGGGCGATACAGGCGCAGCTTGTCCAGTCAAGCAAGATGTCTGCCGTGGGTTCTCTGGCTGCAGGAGTGGCCCACAGGCTCAGCAGGCCCATGAAGACTATCCTCACAAGCTTCAACAAAGTCTCTTCAGGCGTCGAAAGGACCGAGAAGCTTGAAAGGCGCCTCTCCATCTCCCAGAGGGCCATCATACGGTGCATTGATATCCATGAGCAGCTTTCCCACTACACGCAGAGCAAAGAGAGCAACGACGAGGAGATACATATATGGCCCTTTCTGGAGGACACTCTGGAGCTCCTCGTCAAGCTCCTGGAAAAGGACAATATCGCCGTGGAGTTCAGGAAAACAGAGGTGCGCCCCATCAGGGGCAGGGCCGATCATCTCTCACAGGTGATCACCAACCTCATCCTTAACAGCAAGGACGCTCTTATAACGGCGCGAGGCACTGACAGGAAGATTATCATAACAGCCTTCGAAGCCGGCAAGGCACTTCATATCTCGGTGGAAGACAATGGCACCGGCATCAGGGAAGAGGTAAAAGAAAGAATTTTCGAGCCCTTTTTCTCCACCAAGGATATAGGCCAGGGCACGGGGCTCGGGCTCTCGGTGAGCCTCGAGATAGTGAAGAGGATGGGAGGCGCCATCTCAGTGGATTCGGAGCCCGGGAAAGGCGCAAAATTCACCATATCGCTGCCTTACCCGGAAGCAACGCTGGACAGAGCACCAGGGGACGTGCCCGATAAATAGCGAAACGGAGGCCTTATGGACAAAAGCACGACTCTCGGCTTCCTCAAAGAAAAAGTGGGAGCCTTTATCGACGAGCGGGAGTGGAGACCCTACCATGACGCCAAGAACCTGAGCATGTCTATTGCAATAGAGGCGGCGGAGCTCATGGAGCTCTTCCAGTGGGCCACAAGCGAAGAATCCCGACGGATCTCCCTTCAAGGCACGGTCATTGAAAAAGCTGCTGACGAGATGGCTGATATAATGATTTACCTGCTGAGCCTCTCGAGGGCCCTCAAAATAGACCTGAGCGAAGCGGTCCTCGCAAAGCTCAGCAAAAACGAGAAGAGATTCCCGCCAGGGACAGACCTTTAGGGAAATTATTGATATAATTTTTTGGCCCCAGGAATCTGAGTGCTTATCATGGGAAGGAGATGAGGAGATGAGAAATATTGTAATTTTTGTCGTTATGGTGCTGCTCCTCAGCGTACCCGTTTTAACAGGGGTGTCGAGCGCGGATTCGTGGACGCCCAGGGGGGGCGCCCAACAGGTACCCCTCTGGTCCGCCCATTCGCCGGTGCTGGCGGGTGGAATCCGCACATTGGAAGATCCGCAGATTCTGGCCGAGAAGCCGGTTACAAACGTCTCCAATCCGACCTACACGGTCTATTACCCCAGGGAGAATCCGTCGGGCACGTGCATTGTCATTTTCCCCGGGGGAGGACATCTGTCGCTGGCGATGGGTTTGGAGGGCACAGAGATTGCCGATTGGCTCACCCGATCCGGCATCACCTGCGTTCTGGTCAAGTATCGCGTTCCCTATTCCGGCTGCTATTGGGACAGTAAACTGCACAGGCACGTGACACCCAAGGTCCCCATGGCCTTGCAGGATGCTCAGAGGGCGATTTCGATCCTGCGGGCGCGTGCTCAGGAGTATCACATCAATCCGGACAAAATCGGGGTGATGGGGTTTTCGGCGGGAGGAAATGTGGTCGTGTTGGCCAGCACACGTTTCCAGAACCGTTCCTACAAGCCGCTCGACTCCATCGATCAGGTCAGCTGTCGTCCAGATTTCGCCGTCCCCGTGTATCCAGGACATATGACGATGAGCCACAAGAATGTGGATTCTCGAGCGCTGAACAGCGACATTGTGATTTCCAGGGGAATTCCACCGACGCTGTTGATCCACGCCAAGGACGATCCGGTCGATCCTGTCCATTATTCCGAGGTCTACGCCGCGGCGCTCAGGAAAGTCGGGGTCAGCGTAACTCTCAAGCTCTATAAGAGCGGCGGCCACGCCTTCGGGGTGAGAAAGCAGGACAAGGACTCCGACCGATGGACTGAGGACGTTATTGCCTGGCTTCAGCAGCTCAAGATCCTCTGAAATTGACCCATAATATCCTGGGCGCGGGACTCAATCGAAAAAGCCAGTATCAGCAGTATTATCAGCATAGAAGGAAATCTCGAATTGGTAAAGATTCTCATCGAGAGAGGTGCTCCAGGCGGTCCCGCGCGAAAAAAATAAGAGACGGACCTGAAGGTCCGTCCCTGAAAGCTTCGTTTTGTTCGTGATACTCCTAGAACTTTTCTCCGTCCAGGAAGTAGATGCCATCCTTGAGCGACGACGAGATTGAGTTGAGCCCCGTGTTGAAGAAGGCTGTCCCCGGGCCGGCCGTGAGCGTTATCTGGCCGATATCCTTGAGCGGAGCGGGAGCAGGAAATTCCCAGGGGAGATCGAGGCCCTGAAGAGGAGGCGTGTCATCAATGAAGATTCTCCCCGTAGTGTTCCCGTTCTGCTCTTTCCCTGCCTGTCCGATGCCCGTGAGGGTGTCGGCGCTCACCATGTCGGGACCCTTCTTTGCCGCGGGCATCTGCCAGTCGGTGACGAACTGCTCCGAGGGCTTCTCCGGCTCCGCCTTTTTCTCGGCAGGCTTTGAAGGGAGCTTTATTTCAGGGGGGGTCTTGAAGTTGACTTCCAGCTGGTCTCCCAGAGGCTGCTGCCACTCGGTGACAAAATTCTCTGAAGACTTCTGCTGCAAAGGCATCTGCCTCGGAGTCAAAGGCGATACATTCATGTTCGGGTTGAAGCTTATCATGTCGCTCATATAGTTCCCCTCCAGTTTCTGCGTCAGATCCATCCGCCCTTATTATACTATAGAAAACGTTGAAAAATCAGCTGTTTTTTGTTAACAAAATGTTAACGTACGGACATGGCGGCGCTTCTTCCCAATCGCAAGAGCCCGGGGAACAGGATTTTTCGCCGTGGCATTGAATTACCCTCGATTATCATGCAGAAAGGCGGAACCTATGCGCACCGAACGCAGCCTCAAAGAACTCACGCTCCATATACCAAAGGACGCCTTCCCTTCACCGGCGGACTGGAGGGACCAGGTGCTCTACCTTATCATTGTGGACCGCTTCTCTGATGGAAAAGAGCAGCTCCGCCCCCTCTACGATCCCTCATATGACGGTAATGCCCTCGATGGGGACGGAGGGGCGCGATGGCGGAACGCGGGGATCACCTGGGAAGGCGGCACTCTGAAAGGCATCATCTCAAAGCTTGACTATCTCCAGGGGCTCGGCATCACGACGCTCTGGCTCTCGCCGGTTTTCAGGCAGAGGGCCGACTGGAGGGACATCGCCAGGGAATATTCATTTGTCACCTATCATGGCTACGGCATCCAGAACTTTCTTGATGTCGATCCCCACTTCGGCACCAGGGAGGATCTGAAGGACCTCGTGGCCCAGGCCCACCAGAGGGGCATGTATGTCATCCTGGACATAATCCACAACCATACGGGTAACAACTGGTACTACCAGGGATTCGAAGGGGTGGAGAACCTGAGGAACTTCCCCTCTTACCGCGGGGAGCCTTATCCTTTCGGCGGCTGGAGAACGAGAAAAGGCGGAGGATTTGACGGGGCCATCGAAGAGGCCGATGACGCCGTGTGGCCCGTGGAGTTTCAGAACCCCCGCTGGTACAGCAGGAAAGGCGCCATCGTGAACTGGGACACCGAGCCTGAATACCGGGAAGGCGATTTCTACGAGCTCAAAGACCTGGATCATGAGAACAGGGAGGTCCTTGACGCCCTTATCAAGATATACCGGTTCTGGATATATTACACTGACTGCGACGGCTTCAGGATCGACGCGGTGAAGCATGTGGGCCTCGATACCTCGAGAAAATTCTGCAATGCGATCAGGGAATATGCCGAGCTGATAGGAAAGCACAATTTCATGCTGATGGGAGAAGTGGCAGGAAGCGAGCATATTGCCCTGGAATACCTTGCTGATACCACGCAGTCAGGCCTGAATTCCGTGCTGGACATCAACGGGCCTCCCCGGGCCATGGAAAAGGTGATCAAGGGCTTTCTCACTCCCATGGAGCTATTCCAATACTATACCAAGAAATCAAACCTTCCGCTGGCAAGCCACAGGGAGATGGGCAAGTTCCACGTGAGCATCCTGGACGACCACGACCAGGTCTGGCGTTACCCGGAGGAGGGCAAGGCCCGCTTCCTGGCCGACAACCCTTTCCCGGAGCAGATTGTCCCCGCAACGGGCTTCCAGCTCACAAGCCTGGGGATCCCGTCAATATACTATGGCAATGAGCAGGGCTTCGACGGCAAGGGGGGAGTGCCCTACGCGGACCGGTGGGTGAGGGAGAGTATGTTCGGAGGGGAATTCGGCGCCAAGAGAACGAGGGGAGTGCATTTTTTCAACGATGCCAGCCCCCTCTACAGGAAAATCTCAAAGATCTGCGCCATCAGGGCATGTGAGCCCACGCTCCGTTACGGGAGGCAGTATTTCAGGCAGATTTCCAGGGGCGGCGAGGCATTCAGATGGCCGGAACCGAAGGAGATCATAGCCTGGTCAAGAATTCTTGCTGGCGAGGAGATCCTCGTTGCTATAAACACAAACGCCCATGAGCCCCGCCATGCCCGCATACTTGTCGAGAGCGAGCTCCATGAGGCACACACAAGGATGGAGTATCTCTTCTCCAGCAATGGTCCCATCGATCACGCCTTCTCGGAGGTGCTCTCGGAAGGCAAATACAAGTGCGTCGATGCACAGGTCCCCCCCATGGGGATGATAATCATGAAAAGAAGGGAATAGCTGGTGAAAAAGGCCGTCATTCTGTTCGCACACGGGAGCATGGATCCCCTCTGGAGAGAGCCCTTTGAGCGCCTGAGGGAGAGGGTCCAGGAAAACAACGCCGGCATCCCCGTGATGCTCGCCTACATGCAATTTTCCCCGCCAGCCCTTGCTGATGCCCTTTCCGCCCTGAAGAGCCGGGGCGCCGGGGAGGTCCTCGTCATCCCCCTTTTCCTGTCGGCAGGGGGGCACATGAGGCACGATCTCCCCGAAATAAAGAGAAAAGCCATTGAGGCTTTTCCCTCTCTTTCTCTTGTCTTCACCGATATCCTGGGCTCCAGGCCCGAGGTCCAGGACGCCTTTGTGCTGGCGATACAATCCATGCTCTCGGGGGCATGACAGCCTCCGCCCTCCCCTTCCAGCGGCTATGACATTATGGTGAACACGGCCTCTGTCTTTCCCAGCCTCAGCTTGTCATCGTTCTTGAGGATCTCCTGGGCGCCCTTGACAGCCTTGTTGCCATTCACAAAGCTCCCGTTGGCGCTTCCCACGTCCTCAAAGATAAACTGGTCATTCTGCTTTATTATCTGGGCATGCCTCCGGGATATGTAGGATTCAGGGTCATCATCGGTAAGGTCCACGTCGGGATAGATCCCGTCAGCGGGGCTCCTCCGTCCGATAGTGATGACATCCTTGTTCAGAAGAAACTCTTTGCTGTTTGCCAGGACTGTGATCTTCGCCTTCGCGGTCGCAACGGGAGGAGGCGCTGATATCACCTGCTGAGGCGCGTCCCCGCCTGCCGGCACTGCTGCCGGCGCACCCAATCCTGCGCCGCAGTCCTCGCAATAGGCTTCACCTGCAGGGTTCTCTGCCCCGCAGGAACCGCACTTCATCATACCGCCTGCAGTGACGACAGGCGGAGCCTGCTCGACGACAGGAGGCTGCACAGGGGGAATACCGGCAGCGGGAGGAGGCGCCGCGGAGCCCACAGGGAGTTTCGATCCGCAGTCTTCGCAATAGGCCGCACCTTCAAGATTTTCAGCACCGCATTCAGGACATTTCATTGTAGTTCCTCCTTTATCTTCACAGAGTATTTATTGGTACAGATTCAATCGGCCTTGAGCACTGGGCCGTCGCCGTTACATGGGAAGCTGGTCGAGAAGCTGCGTGAGCTTCCTCGTACCGTATTCAAGCTTTTTGGTTCCTGCCGATGTGGCGCCCGTCCCTTTTTCGATTCGCTGGGCTTCCGCAAGCGCCTGATCGGCAAGCTCCTTATGGCCATGATCAAGGAGCGTCGTTGCCGCCGAGCGAAGCAGCTTTGTGGCCTTGGCTTTGTCGCCGCTCTTGGCGAACTCGAGAGCCCGGGTCTGCTGCCGGAAAACGCTCACAAGGTCAATCACGTTCATCACCTGGGGGTTCACCACCGAGGCAAGCGCCTGGTCCAGAGTATAATTTATCAGGATATCCTGCCCTATGACCTCGCTGCCTGCCTGGGGGACACTGTATATCGCCTCGACCCTCCCTACGCGATAGGTGCCGGCCTGCCGTGAAGGCAGCACCAGCTCGAAAAGAACACTCTGGGGCTCATTTTTCTGCAGGTCGCTCAGGGTGACCGTGATGGTCTTATCGACGGCGGGAAGTGTTCCCATATCGGTGATGAGAGGCTTCACCTTGAAGACCCTCCGGGCCTCAATGTCCTTCATGAGCTTCACCTTGAGAGTGGGGCTCATCACCATGACGCTCTGGACTCCCTGGAGCTCCTGGGCGAAGATGTTGGGGATGTCCCTGGGAATGTCGATGTAATAGGATTTGCCGCGGCATGAGTTGGCAATGTCAATGAGGAGCTTTTCGTTGAAATCATCGCCCACGCCGATGGTGCTGAATGAGATGCCGAACTCCGTCGTTCTCCGGCACTCATCCTTGCATTTATTCTCATGGAGGGTCAGGCCGTCGGTGAGGAGGATGATATGGTTGGTTCTGTCCCTGGAGAAATTCTTCTTCACCTCAGAGATGGCGGCGTTGATGCCCTTGAGCATCTCGGTGCCCGAGCCCACGTCAACCTGGTCTATGTTGCGTATCATCTTCTTGGCAGATTCCTTGTCAAAGATCTGCCCCGCAGGGATGAGGACCCTCGACTTGTCAGCGAAAGGAACGATCGATATGATATCGCCGGGCCTGAGCTGATCTATCACGTACTGCACGGCATCGATTACATATTCAAGCTTCTCCGCCTGGTACATCGAACCGCTCTTGTCGATTACGATGGAAAGGTTGAGAGGGGCGGGGCCGTACGAAACCTCTTTCCCGGCCTTCAGATCGATGAGCATATATACCATCTTGTTTTCACTTGTCACCAGCACGTTCTGGTAACTGAGCTTTGCATCAAGTAACACTTCACCTGCCACGATTCTCGCCTCCTTTTTTAACTCTTTTCAATAAAATCAGGTGATCTCCTCCTTATGGGGCCTGCGCTTCCTACGTGCTGTCAGTCATTGTCACGACGATGGCGGTGCAGTTGTCATCAGCGCCGCGCTCCAGGCAGAGCTCCACGAGCCTGTTGCATATCTTCTGGGGCTCCTTATACTCCTGCACCAAATTCAGGAGCTCGTCATCAAGGTAATACTCCCACACCCCGTCGGAGCATATGAGGAGAGTATCGCCGCTCTGGAGCTTTCTCTCGTAGACGTCCACATCAAGCTGGGGACTCGTCCCCAGGGCACGGTACACCATGCTTCTCTGGGGAGACCTGAGGGCCTCCTCCTTTTTCATCTGCCCCATTTTCACAAGGCGTCCCACAAGCGAGTGGTCTTCCGAAATCTGCTCTATGGTGTCCCTTATGAGGTATACTCTCGTATCGCCCGCATGGCCCACCACAAGAGTGTCGCCCTCTATGAGGGCAGCAGAGATTGTCGATCCCATGCCTTTCCTGTAGCTCTCCTTCTGTGAATACTCAAAGACAATGGAATTTGCCTGCTTGAGGGCCTCTGAGGCAAGTATTTTATTCCTCTCCATTACCTCCTCGGGAAGGAGCATCCTGGTGCCCTGCCCTGCCTCAACGGGGATCCTGCTCTCAACCATGAAGTGCGCGATGGCCCTGATGGCAAGGGAGCTTGCCTTTTCCCCTTCAGCCTCGCCTCCCATACCGTCTGCCACGACAAACAGCGCACAGTCCTTCGGCTCTGACTTTTCATAAGCCTGGAAGATCATATAAAGGCAGCTGTCCTGGTTAATGGAGCGCACACAGCCTATATTGGTAATCATCCCGCTTTTAAAGGAGAGGCTTACCGCCTCGGGAAGCTTTGCCCGTGTGGCTTCCTCGTCATAGACCTTCTTCAGGGCGTCCATCAGGGCGGTCACTGACTGGAAACGCTCATCGAGCTTCTTGTTCACCGCAGTGAGAATGACATTTTCCACGTCAGGGCTCACCTTCACCTTATACTCATTGAAGGGAGGGAAGGCAAAAAAGGTCTCCCTCTGCTCCAGGTGGGGAGTCTTTCCGGAGATGAGGCAGTAAAGGCTTGCGCCGATACTGTAAACATCAGATCGCACGTCAACTTTCCCATCGCCTATTCCATAAGCTTCAGGGGCAGAAAATCCCGGGGTGACGGCGCACTCGTCAGGCACCTCCCCCAGGGGGCAGAGCCTTTCAAAGCCGCTCAGTATCAGGGAATCATTCTCCTGCCTTATGATATTTGAGGGCTGAAGCCCCCTGTGCAGGAGATTTTTCGCATGGAGCTTCCCAACGGCTTCGCAGAGGGAGATCCCCCATTCCATGACCTTCAGGGGAGGAAATGCCGCCTTGTCACGCTTGAGAACATCTTCAAGGGACTCTCCGGGGATCACCTCGCTCACGAGGAAGGCCTTTTCACCGTTTTCAAAGTATTCAAGAACAACGGGAAAGCGGGGCTCATTGAGCTCTTTGAGGACATCCCACTGGAGCTTGAGCACGTTTGACTGCCCGGCCCCCGCGAGGGGCTTCTCGTATACCACCACTTCCTTGTCGCCCTGGCTGTCCCTGGCTTCGTACCGGAAGCCTTTGAGCAGGGGGAAAGATGCCGAGATCCTGTAGCGGCCGTTCAGCTCGTCACCGGCTTTCAGGTGGCCGCTGCTTTCCGGCTCACTTGACAGTGATGGCGTTTCTGCCACAAGCTGGGCGCCGCAATCGTCGCAGTACTCCTCCCCTTCGCTGCTTGGCCTTTTGCAATTAGGACAAATCATAGTGTTTCCTCCTGTCTCGACTCAACAAAGCGTCTTCATATGCTTCCCTGCCTGAACCTGGGTAGTACCATAAAATAAGTGACGGCTCCAAGAATGAGGAGCAGCCAGAGCAGTGATATTATGGAGGCTATCATCATGAGCACCCCGAGAGGCCCCCTTTCCTCGCCGGGATGCGAATAATACATGCTCAGAAGGATCACGTAAGAGAGAAAGCCCAGTGCCGGGATGACAGTAAGCATGGTGAGAATCACCGCTATTGCGTATTTCCATACGCTGACGGCCTGAGTCTCCAGGGAGACATTTACGGGGAGGGAGAGCTTTACGCCCTTCCCGGAAAAGGTGATATCGGCCATATAGCTTCCCCCATGGGCCAGGCGCGTCGTGTCTATGAGTATATCGATGACGGGGCTTGTTCCTTTTACCGAGGAGGGCTTTATTTTAAGCCACTTCTTGTTAGAGGTAAGGCTCCCTTTCACCTCGCCGATTATCTTCACGCTCATCTGGCGCATGCTGCCCCTTTTCAGGATGCCAAAGTCAAGGCTCTGGGGGTCGAAATAAGGATCGGCACCCTGCTGCAGAGCGAGAAGCGATGTCGTCACGGCCCTGGGAAGAGCCGGAGGAAGCTTTGTAAATCCTTCCACCACCTCGTCCATCGACTGGAACCTGCTCTCTGGCGCCAGGTTCACGCATTTCATGATAACCTCCTCTATGGAGGGAGGGATATTGGGATTAAAGTTCCTGAGAGGGGGGAAATGGAAGGGCGATTTTGCCGGATCCTCACCGGAAAGAGCATAGTATACGGTGGCGCCGTAGCTGAAGATGTCAGAGCGCTGATCCGTCTGGGATTTGCCGTACTGCTCGGGCGGCGCAAATCCAGGGGTTCCCAGCACTATGGTATCCTTCTGCTTGCCCGAGACAAATATGCGGGCTATGCCGAAATCAATCAGCTTGACCCTCCCGTTTCCCGTAATCATGATGTTTGAAGGCTTGAGATCCCTGAAAATCAGGGGATGGGGCTTCTGGTTATGAAGATAGGAGAGCACGTCGGCAAGCTGCATTGCATAGTTGATAACCTTTTCAAGGGGCAGGGGGCCCCTGGCCGAGACAATCATATCTTCCAGGGTCTCCCCCTCGATATATTCCATGATGAGATATTTCCTGTCACCTTCAGGGAGGAAATCGGCGACCCTGGGGAGGTTGGGATGATCAAGCGTGGCGAGGTGATGGGCTTCTTCGGTGAAAAGCTTCTCTATCTCCAGCTTTTCAGCCGTATCGGCCGACTGGTGCACCATCTCCTTCACTGCCCACTGTTTCACCGGAAGGCGCTTGTCTGAGGCCAGATAGACAGCACCCATGCCGCCCTGGCCTATGACCTTTTTTATCTCGTAGCGTTCCGAGAGCACCGCGCCTACCGATAACAAATCCGCCACAGGCCTGTCTCCTCCTGCATCATAACGGATAGACTTGTCCGGAGCCTGCAATAGGTTTTCCCCACCGCGCACCCCTGTCTCTCTGTGGGCATAATTTCCCGTCATTCACTATTCTCGCTTTCCATATAAAATCCTGTGTAATCGCTTATTTACGGGTATACTGACGCGCATTACATATTACACGATCCCTCTGAGGGAAAATGCAGAACTGATGAGCAATTCTGCACGTATCATGCTGACGTCCGTTATGCTCTGGAGTATAAAAGGGGAGAGGACCTTTACAGAAAAGGGAGAAGCATAAGGAAACCCAATGGCAGCGAAAAAGCTTCTTGTCATCAATCCCTGGATTCACGATTTCAAGGCCTATGACCTCTGGATGAGCCCCCTTGGCCTTCTCACCGTCATTGCGCTCCTGAAGAGAGAAGGCTATGAAGTACATTACCTTGACTGCCTGAACCGCAATCATGAAGGCATACCCTCCCATGAGCGCCCGCCTTCGGGACCCTCGGGGTGCGGTAAATATTACTGGGAGGAGCTGGAAAAGCCCTTCCTTTTCAGGGATATCCCCAGGAGATACAAGCGTTACGGCATCCCCCTCAAGTCATTCAAGGCAATGCTTGCCTCCATGAGTCAACCCGATGCGGTTCTCGTCGGCTCAGGCATGACCTACTGGTACGGCGGCGCCCACGAGGCAATAGCGGAAGTCCGGGAGTCTTTTCCTGGAGCGCCGGTAATTCTCGGGGGATTATACTGCAGGCTCGCCCCTGACCATGCCAGAATTCACTCCGGAGCCCACCACGTCATATCCAGCGGCGAGGCCGGTTCCCTGCTGGATATTCTCTCGTCTCTCACAGGAAAAGAAAGGGTGCACCGTTATGATTCATATGCCGACCTGCCAATGCCCGCCTATGAGATGATTGAGCACATGGAATATCTGCCCCTCCTCACCTCGACGGGATGTCCCTGGCGCTGCTCCTACTGCGCTTCATCGCTGCTTTATCCCCATTACCACTCCAGAGACAGTGGCGAGATCCTCTCCATGCTTGAGAAGATCTCATCCGAGAGGTCCCTGGACCACCTCGTGCTCTATGACGATGCCTTCCTCTACCGTTATAAGCGCCATGCAGGTCCCCTCCTCTCGAGGATGACACAGGAAGGCCAGAAATGGAAAATTCATACCCCCAACGCCCTCCACGGGTGCTTCATTGACGGGCCGGTGGCCTCGACATTGAAAAAAGCGGGCTTTAAGACCATCCGTCTCGGTCTTGAATTTCTCTCAAGAGAAATGCAACATTCCACGGGGGGGAAAGTCTCCGCCCACGCGATGGAAAAAGCCATCAGGTGCCTCAATGAGGCCGGATTCAGCCCGAGGGATATCGGGGTTTATGTGATGGCCGGTGTTCCCGGGGTAATGAGCGCGGAGATCAGGGAGGCTCTCCTTGCCGTTCACCGATGGGGAGCCCTGGGAAAGCTCGTGGAATACTCACCCATACCGGGCACGGGCCTCTGGAACGACTTTCCCGGCACAGGATCTCCCGAGGCCTGGGACCCCCTTTTCCACAACAACACATTCCATACCTACAGGGGAACGGTCCTCCCCTTCGGGGAGTTCGAAGAGCTCAGGCAGCTCTGCCTGGCCCTGAACAGGAAGCTGGCGTGAGGGAGGAGTCAGACCTGCTCATGCATGGGGCGGGCATTCCAGCAGAGGGTGAAAAGGAGCGCGGCGAGGACCGCAGAGACTATCATGATATAGAATCCTCCGTCCCATCCATACAATTTCACCGTGAGCCCCATACCATACCCTGACACTATGCCGCTCAGGTACCCGAAAAAGCCCGTGAGCCCGATTGCCGTGGCTGCTGCATGCTTTGAGGCCAGGTCCGCGGTGGTGACGCCGACAAGGAACTGGGGCCCGTAGATGAAAAAGCCGAGGGCAAAGAGAAGCAGAGTGGCATTCAAGGTGTTTCCGGGAGGGAGCTTCCAGAAAGCCATTACAAGGACGAGCGTTACCGCCATGTAGGCCACGCACACAGGTGCGCGCCTGCTCTTGAGATACTTGTCGGTAAGCCATCCTGCCAGCACAGAGCCCACAAGGCCGAAGAGCTCGAACCCCGCCGTGATCCAGCCCCCATGCGCGAGAGGTATTCCCTTCATCTCCTTGAGGCATGACGGCGCCCAGTCCAGGAAGCCGTAACGGAGGATATAGACGAAGAAATTCGCAAAGCTTATGTACCATATGTATTTGTTGCCGAAGACATGGCGGCGGAGGAATTTTTTAAAGGACTCATTGTCAAAGGAGTCCTTGGTGACTGCCGCCCCTTCATCATTCATATACTGTTCCACGGGGGGAAGGCCAAGGGAGCCCGGCGTGTCGCGAAGCCTGTTGATGGCGAAGAAAGCCGTCGCCATGGCAATAAGGGCCGGCACGATGAAGCAGAGCTGCCATCCCGCCAGGTGAAAGACCGGGCCTCTGCCCAGGAAGGAGGGAATCGGGAGATTCAGCTCTCTGCCGGCCAGATAGCCCGCCAGGACAAGGATGAGGCCGGCTCCCACCTGGTGGGAGGAATTCCACATGGCCCACTTGGTGCCGCGCTCCTTGGGACTGAACCAGTGGCTGAGGGTTCTCGCGCAGGGGGGGAATCCCATCCCCTGGAACCACCCGTTCAGCATCCAGAATATTCCGAAGGCAATCACGGAGCTTGAAAAACCGAAAAAGATGTTCATAAGGGCTGACATCAGAAGCCCTATGGCCATGAAATACCGGGGGTTCGCCCTGTCTCCCAGGATGCCGTTCAGGAACTTGGACACGCCGTACAGGAGTTTGTGAAGGGTGAGAAAGAGGCCGAGGCTGTCTTTTCCTATTCCCATTGCTTTCTCCATCAGGGGCATGGCAATGGACATGTTCTGCCTCACGAAATAAAAAACGGCGTACCCGATGAAGGTGGAATACATCATTCTTATACGCCAGTAGCGGTACTTTTTCTTGATCTCCCCGGCATCGGTGAGCATCTCCCCGGCATCGGGCACCGGCTTGAACATCTCAAGGAATTTCTGCATCATGGTTATTCAATGCTCTCCTTCCTAATATATTCTCCCCCCTCCCTCTTTATGCCTCGCCGGTCATCTTCCGCGGCCCGCCGGATCAATAGTCACCACGAGGTTCTCAATGATTCTTCCCAGCATGTGGAGCTTCTCTGCGGCCATCCTCTCGTCAGGCGGGCCCACCTCACCAGGAATTCGGCCGCTGTCGAGGAGAGCCAGGGCCGGAATGCCCTTTTCGATAAAGAGGGCATGCACTTCTTTCCTGCTTATGGGAGCACTGTCCAGACTGCTCCCGCACCCGAGGCGCCCTGCCGATTTCCTGAGAGAATCAGAGAGCCATTGAGTTGAATCCTTCTCAACAAAAGTGCCATCAACTCCCTGGCAGGCAGGATCAATATATATGAAAGCCTTTACCCTTGAGAGCTCATCCTGGGCTGCAAGGCTCCTGATGAATTCCAGGGCCTTTTTATTGCCCTTTCCACCGTCAGATGCCCCGTCAAGAAAGGTAAACCAGACGGTCAGGCCCTGTTTTTTCACCGAGGAGGACCTGGCCAGCTCCAGCAGCACTCCTGCTGCTGCCGGAAAAGCTTCATGGCTTCCTCTCCCCTCACCGGCCTTATTATAGGAGGTGGCAAGGATAATAATGTGATCTGAAGCTCCCGGCAATATACCTGAAATATGGTTGATCCTTCCTCCATCGCACTGAATCTGGGCGATCTTCAATCCGCATTCCACGAGGTGCCGCCTTATATATGAAGCGGAAGGCGCAAAAGAGCTGCCGTCAGGGGAGGTGCAGGTCCTGTATGAGAGGGCTGCCGCATGGCGGTAAGCCCTTTTCCCGCTGTAAGGCAGTGAAGTGGCGCTCCTGCTGGAGAAAAGATCGCAGGCCATGAAGACTGCCAGGGGCAGCAGCAGCAGAAATGCCACATACTGGCTTAAGAGAAGCCATTTCTTTTTCATAGGCTCACGATCCCTGAACTCACCCGTTAAGGCAGGATAGCCTCATTCTATACTATTACCGGGCTCTTTTCAATCCCCCGGGAAGAGGTTCCCGGGCCTCTCTCGACTGACAGGCGATGAGAGGAATTGGCATCTTTTCATCGAAAGTATAGAAAAAACCGGGTATTTTCATATGTCTGGACCGCCTTGACAGATTCGGCTAAGAAGGAAGGTTTTACCTATGACTGATGATGAGAAAAGGAAAGCTCCCAGGCTTCAGTTTGTCGATGTCACTTATGTATCTGACAGCGAAGGCACCATAAAAGGATCGGTCCATGACATCAGCCTCACGGGAATCCGCTTCTGCTCCGACAGGGAGATTCCCAAGAGGATCGTTGTTGATGTCAATATAAATTACAACCCCATAAATTTCATGCAGAAAGCCCATGTGGTATGGTCCAAGAAGCGCTCTGACGGGACATACGAGCATGGCGCCGAATTCATCAATGTGCCCAAAGAGCGGAAGCTGCTGCTTGAAGACCACATCAAGGACATCCAGGGCGCAATCGGGCAGCACGAATAGCGGATAGCATCACTCCTCAGAGAGGGGGACCGCATCGCCCTTCTCATCGAACTGGATCACCACGGGCTCATCAGAGGTGATCGCCCCCGGGTTCAGGACTATCCTGAGGATGTCAATCGTCTGACCATGCCACCGGTACGACTGCACTTTTCTTTCGCCATGGAAGAGAGGGATCTGCTCCCTGTTTTTCAGATCATATACGGTGAGCCTGAAGCCATTATCAGCCTTCGAGAGATACGCGAGCAGCGTTCCCGACTCATTCATGGCGAAGGAGTCCACCTTGTCAATGAGGATATCCCTGCCCTTCATGCCCTTCTGGAAGTAAAGCCTGGAGTCCCAGAGCAGCAGGAAGTTGCCCCGCCCCAGGGGGTAGTATGAGCCTTCCGGAAGGCTCATACGGTATTCAAAAGGCCCTGCGAGGGCGGTTTTGGAGGTATTTTTCCTCCCCGTATCTATGGAAAAAAGACCGTTCACATCAAAAAATATGATGCTGTCGCCCTTCTCTGACCAGAGGGCATTCTGAAGATCGGGACAGGCAGCCTTGCAGAGGGAAGATTCGGTCTTCCTGTCGGTATCCAGCAGGGAGAGGGTTGTGAAATCCTTTGCGTCAAAGAGGGTCCGCGCCTCGTCGCCGCCTGTTTCCGTGATAAAAAGCAGCTTTCCCTCCCCGCGGTCTATTCCTTTCAGCTTCCACCCGGCATATTTCTCCGACGGTCTCGCAATGACCGCACGTCTGCCCGAGGGCGACAGGGTTATTGCCTGGACGCCCCCGCAGAGCACCTCGAGGCTCTTCTTGAAGGTATTGACTCTCGCAAGGCTCCTGGCACTGTCCTTCTCCAGGACGAGGTAAAGGAACCGCTCCTCGGGCGTCCAGAGGGATTTGATGCCATTCGGGGCTTCCACTTCGCCAGGCGTGGTGATTCTCTCATCAAGCACATCAAGAAGCTGGACGGTGCCCCTGCCCTGCGATGAAGGCGTCTTCGTGGAAACCATCGCCATAAAGGCCTGTTTCGGCGAGATAAAGTACTCTGTCACCCCTTTGCCGGCACAGAAGACTTTCCCGCCCTCAGGATCGAGGATGAAGAGTGACCCCCAAGGCGCTCCTCTATCGGCATTCTGCATATGGACACAGAGCTTCTTCCCGCCGCTCAGAGCCTCAATGGCATTGATGCCGTGCACATCCAGCTCCTGCTCAGAGAGAACAAACTCCTTCTCAATTACGCGCTGCGTTGAAGAGATAACCAGCAGCTGGAGAAAATGTCTCCCTCCTATTATGCGGGCCAGGACCCTCCTGGAGCCGAAATCCCACCCGTAATCGAAGATGAAATCCTGGGAGAATAAATCATCAAGCTTCTTGCCCGCCATGTTCCCCGCCTGGTTCATCTCCCTTTTGTATATCACCGTTCTCTTTATGACAGTAGCGCCCTCTCTCTCGGTTTTTTCCCAGCGCGCCGCCTTGTCCTCCCAGGAAGTCTTTACCGTGCCCGGCGCGGGAGGCGTGACACCTTTTGCCTCAAAAACCTCCTCGATAAGAATATCCCGGTAGTAATAAGAGGTGATCTTCTCATTGCTCGTCTCCTTTGTGCGGGTTGTCACTTCTTTCTGGAAGTCCTCGCGCTTCTCCAGGGGAATCGTCCTTGCCCCGGCAGGGAGCGCTGCGAAAGTGAGAAGCACCAGCAGGAACAGTGCGGGGAAGCGTTTCATCGGTATGCCTTCTTTCTAAAAAAATACAGGCCTCGCAAGGTCACTAAGTGATTCGAGCGGGCCTGCCTTAATTCCTCTGAACTGCCTGCTATTGCCCTACCCTGGCCTCAGTCATTATCCTGAGAAGCTCAAGGGAATTCTCCACGAACCTGTCAGCCCTCTCAAGGGGCATGGTCTTCTGGGTAAGGAGGGCCAGATCATAGATCTGCATGGAGAGGAGCTTTATCTCATCAAGGGGGGGGCTCAGCATGTCGAGCATTTTCCTGAGGTTCTTCACGATGGCGTTGTTCGCGTTCACCACGAGGGTATGCTCTTCAAGGCTCTCCAGGGGCTTCCTCTGGAGCATGGCTGTCATCTCCCTCATGCGCCTCTGCTGCTCGCTTATGATGATCATTGCCGGCACTTCTTCACTCCTGAGGTTCTCCACCTTGATGGTGAGGCCCTTGATATCCAGGTTCTTGCGGAATATATCCTCCACGATCTCGTTGTGTGTCTTGTTGGTCTTGGGGTCCACAATCTTTGAGGCCCCGTCGCTGTCCTTGATCCTGTCGCTTATGTCGGAATCGACACGGGCAAATTTCAAGTGAGGGTCCCGGAACTCCAGGAACTGGATGAAATGGGTGTCAATCAGGGAGCTCATCATGAGGACCTCTATGGACTGCTCCTTGAAGAGGCTCAGGTACGAGGACTGGAGGGTCTCATCGGTGGCGTAATAGATCTTCCCTCCCGATGACTCCCCTGCCCGTTCCATGTATTCCTTGAGAGTGGTGTAGCCGCCCTGCGTAGACTTGTAGATCAGGATCTCCTTCACGGCATCATAAAACTTTTCGTTGTCCATCATCCCTATCTTTATGAAGGGGCTGATGTCATCCCAGTACTTCTCGTAAGTCTCGCGGCGGTCGCGGTAAAGATCGTTGAGCTCGTCGGCCACTTTCTTGGTGATGTGCGTCGAGAGCTTTCTCATGGTGGGATCACTCTGCAGGTAGCTCCTGGAGACATTGAGAGGCATGTCGGGGCAGTCGATGACCCCTCTCAGGTTCATAAGGAACTCCGGGATGAGGTCCTTCAGGTTGTCGCTCACATAGACCTGATTATAGTAGAATTTGATCCTGCCCCTGGAGGGGTCAAGATCATGCTTGAGAGTGGGAAAATAGAGAATTCCCTTGGCTCTCACGGGGTATTCCACGTTGAGGTGAATCCAGAAGATGGGATCTTGCTCAAAGGGGTAGAGATACCTGAAGAAATCGCGGTAATCCTCATCCTTGAGGTCGCCCGGCTTCTCAAGCCAGAGGGGCTTCCTCTCGTTCACCGGCGAGCCGTTGAGCCTCACGGGAACGGGCAGGAAGCCGCAGTATTTCTGGATGACGTTCTTTACCCTCACCTCGTCCAGGAACTCCTTCTCGTCGGCCGAGACAATGAGAGTCACTTCTGTGCCCCTCCTGTTCATGGACCCCTCCGAAAGCTCATACTCGGGGCTCCCGTTACAGGACCATTTTACCGGCTCTGCCCCCTCCTGCCACGACAGGGTCTGGATCTCCACCAGATCGGCCACCATGAAAGAGCTGTAAAACCCCAGGCCGAAATGGCCTATAATCATGTTCTTCTCGTCGGCTGTCTTGTATTTCTCGAGAAAATCCTGAGCGCTCGAGAAAGCCACTTCATTGATATACTTTTTCACCTCGTCGGCCGTCATGCCTATGCCGTTGTCGCTCACCGTGAGCGTGCCCTTCTCCTTGTCTATGGCTACATTGATAGAGAACTCCTCTTCCTTTTCCGGAGCCTTGAACTCCCCTAAGACGGCAAGCTGCTTCAGCTTGCTGATGGCGTCAAGGGAATTGGTGATGAGCTCCCTCAGGAATATGTCCTTCTCTGAATAAAGCCACTTCTTGATGATGGGGAAGATATTTTCCATCTGCACCGATATGGTGCCCTTTTCCACGATATTGTCCGGCTTTGTGTGACCTGCCATATCCATTCCTCCTTATGTCTTAAAATAGGGTTATTTTTTTACATTCTGTTTACAAAATAACCCTCTCAATTTTATTTATGATGCATTATAATATATTTGGGATACATGATGCAATCTCCACTCTTCGCAGGAATATTTATGCTGAACCCTTTAAGCAGGCACATTATCCAGCCTCAGAAAGACAAGCCCCAGCCTTCATCAAAAGGCCTGGAAGAATCTCCACAGGCCCTCAGGGAAAAGCAGAAATCTCCGAATAACTCTCATATCAACGCACAGGGTGTTGACACAAAAAGCATTGAAGACCTGGAAACCCTTCCCGAAGTAGTGGAGATGATTCACCATATCTCTGAAGTCGCCTCAGTGGCCCTCATGTCCAGCTCTGACATAATCATCGAGGCGGGCCTCAAGGGAAACCTGCTGAAGTTTTCCCACGGGGCAAGCTTTGTATCGGGGATGTATTTCGGCGCGAAAGGGGCAGCCGACCTCCATAAAGCCATTAAAAAAGGCGACAAGGTGGGCATCGTGGAGGCTTCCGGATTACTGGCCCTCGCCGGCGACTCTGCCATCAGGTCGGCGGCCGTCGCTTCGAGCCTCCCCGCCGTCCAGAAGGTAATTGGCAGCCAGATGGCGTCAATGCTGAACTCCCCGGCCATGGGAGCGGCGGGGACCGCGCTCGGCCTCGCGTACAGCGCCTCGGAGCTTGTACAGGGAGGCCACCTTGTGCACCAGGGACTCAAATATCACAACAAGATAAAGCTTATTCTCGGAGGCATCAACCTTGGAATAGGCGCTGCCGCGGCGGTACTCTCCACGGTTGGCGGTGTGGGACCGGCCCTCGTCCTTGGTGCCCTCTCGATTGCAGAGCTTGTCGCCTTCGGCTCGGAAAAAGTCCGCTGCGCCATAGCGTCCCGTCACGAGAAAAACAGCCAGACGCCTCAGCAGGGGCCTGCCGGAGAGCCTCAATAACTGCAGTCCCCTCTTTATGCCTCAGAGATCGCCGCCGCCGCCGGAAGTGTAGGCTTCGGCCTCACAGACCCTCGTCTGCCCCGAATCATTGAGAAAGACATAGTACTGCCGGGGAGTGCCCTTGCTCTGAACGACAAACTGGAGGTTTGTCACCTTTGAGCCGTCTTCGAGCTTTGTCTCTGTTGACGTCACAATGAGCTTCTGAGTCACTGTGTAATTGCTGCTCACCCCGACACCGGAGGGGAACTTCAGCACACGGTAAAAATTATTCGCGGCGCACCGCGCCTCAATAAAGTCAGCGATGGCTCCACCATCAGGTGCAGTCTGTTCCCTCGCGCGCCCGGGCCGATCGTCTGCATAGGCGGGGGAAATCCAGCAGGCGCCCGGTGAAGGGAAAAGATGGCCGGTGTTGCTGCCCGATGAGCCCTGCAGGCCTTTAATCTCTATATTGACGCAGAATTTCTTTGCCGTGGCTTTTGTCTCAGCGAGGAAAGCCTCGAATTTCTGGGCCTCGGACTTCAGGATCAGGTTGGACTTGTAATTGATGTACTGGGGCACCGCGATTGCTGCGATGATTCCTATCACGGCGATGGCCACTATCACTTCTGTAAGTGTGAGTCCGCGCGGCTTTTCTGTCATATGCTCTCCCTCCCGATCAATACTTCTGCGCATATTATAGCAGATTTGCCGGCTCTTTTCACCCCTCCCGCAAGAGGCATTTTCATGAAAGCTTCTTTTTCTCCCTCAGGTATCCCTTAAGCACTTCCACTATTGAAAAGTCCAGGTCGCCGGCAAAATGGGATTCAATGACATTCAGGGCGTCAGCGGGAGTTGACTCATTGCGGTACACGCGCTTCGAAGTCAGGGCGTCAAAGACATCTGCGACGGCTATTATCCTGGCTCCTACAGGTATCTCGCCGCCCCTGAGGCCCGAGGGATAGCCTTTACCGCTCAGCTTTTCGTGGTGGCTGGAAATAAGCGGCAATAGAGAATAAAGTTCTTCAAGAGGCTCAAGGATCTGGATGGCTATCACCGGATGCTTCTTCATCCTGCCAAATTCCTCGTCGGTGAGTTTGCCGGGCTTGTTGAGCACCGCTTCAGGCACCCCTATCTTTCCTATGTCGTGGAGCATTGCAGCCATCTCTATCCTGTTAATCTCCTCGGGAGGGAGGTTCAAGCGGAAGGCGATCTCCCTGCTGTATTCTGCAACTCTGGTGGAATGCTCGTGAGTATAGGGATCCCGGGCATCAACGGCCTGGGCAAGAGAGGTGATGGCATTGACAAAAGCTCTGTGAAGTCTCATGTTCAGCTCCACATTTTCCAAAAAGGCGCTTATAAGAGTGGCGGTGCCTGCCACCTGCCGTACCTGTTCCCCGGTGAAGTCGTGGAGAAAAGTCTTTCCCAGGGCCAGCACTCCGAAGACTTTTTCGCTTCCCCTGAGAGGAAGGCAGAGCAGGGAATAGACTCCAAGGCCCTGCTCAAAAGACGAAAGCCCTGTTTCAAGCGAAATATCGTTTATAAATAAGACATTTCCTGAGAGTTGGGCCTTTCTGCACGCTCCTCCATCAAGTTTTTCAGGGTTTGCCGTATCAGGGCAATTATATGCCGCCGATATCCTGAAATAAAGGCTCTCATCCAGAATCTGCACCCAGCCTTTTACGGCATGCACGCTCTCACAGGTAAGGCCCAGCATGGCATCGAGCCACTGCGAGGTCTCCTTGCCAGTCCTGTGCATCACATTCATTTTTTCTATCAGATGAAGGCTCACATTCATCCCTGCTTCAGCATCCCTGGTCCTGAAAATGAAGATGAGCGGGTAAAGCAGAAGGATTACCAGCGCCACCGGCACCACGGGGAGAAAAAGCCGCGCGAAGAGATAGAGGGCCAGGCTTGCGCCCAGTGCGACCCCTATGGCGACCAGCGAGAAGCAGAGAGAGGCAATATGGCTCATCCGGGAAAAGACAAAGGCGCTTGCCAGGCCGGAAAATATCACAAGCACTACGACAATGAAGGGATTTATCTGATGGAAGATATCACCATGGAGCAGGTTCTCAAAGAGGATGCCGTGAATCTCTATGCCGGTTCTCTCACCAAGGGGGGTTCGATGGCGATCATGATAGATATAAGAGCTGTTGCCGAGGATAACCGCCCTGCCCCGGAAATCAGACGCTCCCGCCTTTCCAGACAGAACCTCCTCGAAGGACTTTGCCTCGCCGATAAGGGACGATGACTGGTGGTAGTTGACAAAGAGCCTGCTGCCTTCCAGATAGATCACGCGTTCCCCTATTTTCATTGAATTGCCCGGCGGGAGATACCATGGCCTCCTGCTGCCCGGGGGATCACCGTAATAGAATTCCACGGGATCGCCTTCAAAGAGGGAAACGGCTTTCACCGAGAGGGCGGGATAGATCCTGCTCTTCTCCATAAGGGTGCCTGGCATTCCCGAGCTCTTCTTCTCTATGACTCCCGAGCCGGGCACATAAGCGTTGACGAAGCGGATCACGTTCTCCTCATAGCAGATCTCCGGAGAGGTCACGGTGAGACGCTGGGGCTCGCCTTCATTCCTGAGAGGCTCGATGACTGACTCGGTCGTTGCCTTCTTGTTCACGATAAATATGACATTCCCCCCCTTGAGGGCCTCATCCCTGATCCGGCTGTCGCCCGCAGTGTCAGAGCTTGTGATGAGCGTTACATCAATTGCCTGCACCCTGGCGTCGAAATCATTGATTCTCTTGATGTATTCGGCATAAGAATCTCTTGAGAGAGGATATCCCATATGCCTGTAAGTTGCCTCGTCTATCTCTACGAGCCTTACCGAGACCGGCGGCAGCTTTTTCATGCCTGAATAGGCGATGATCAGGCTGTCAAGCCATTTGTAATCAAGCGCCCTCAGGTAATGTGAGAGAAAAAGAAAAACGGTAAGGGCAATAGAAAATAAAGCCGCCGCCAAGACCTTGACGTTCTTCGGCGTGGCAAGCTTTCTTACCGCGCGGGAAAGGCGCTCTTTCATCTCCGGGCCTGTCTTCCCAATGATTTGTGCATCATTCTGAAATTCAGTATCACTACAACGGTATGTTCTGGAGTATAGCAGAAATCACCGCGCTCCACAAGATCCGCCTCCCTTTCAGCCTTCGGCCGTCCATTGATCCGGCGCCCCTTTTCTGCTATCATGAGAGGAGAAGGCGAGCAGGCCGGAT
The DNA here is from genome assembly GCA_031082125.1 of Candidatus Eremiobacterota bacterium. Taxonomy (NCBI): domain Bacteria; kingdom Bacillati; phylum Vulcanimicrobiota; species Vulcanimicrobiota bacterium. The sequence continues at coordinate 96,050 of JAVHLM010000007.1, read as the reverse complement.
GGCCGCGGGAGGCTTAAAGCCTCCTGAGGAAAGTCCGGGCTCCGAAGGGCAGGATGCTGGGTAACGCCCAGGAGAGGCAACTCTCAGGAAAGTGCCACAGAAATGGAGACCGCCTCCGTGCTTCACGGAGGCAAGGGTGCAACGGCGAGGTAAGAGCTCACCAGCAGGGTGGTGACATCCTGGCTAGGTAAACCCCATCCGGTGCAAGGCCAAATAGGGGGAGTGGCTGCGGCGAAAGCGGCAGTCTCCTGGCTGCCCGCCAGGTGTCCCCGGGTTAGGCCGCACGAGGTGCATGGCAACATGCATCCAAGATAAATGGCCATCCTGCGCCGTCAAGGCGCAGACAGAACCCGGCTTACAGGCCTGCCCGTCTTCTTCCAGGAGGGGAAAGCCATTTAGAGAGGGATATTCCCGTGCTTTTTCGGGGGCATCTGCTCTCTCTTGTTTCTGAGGCTGTCGAGGGCGATGATGAGCTTGGGCCTCGTGTGCTGGGGGTCAATCACCTCGTCGATATAGCCAAGCTCCGCGGCACGGTAAGGATTCGCGAACTTGTCCTTGTAATCGTCCACAAGCTCAACCTGTGTCTTCCAGGGATCGCTCGATTCCTTGATCTGCTTGCGGAAGATAATTTTCACCGCGCCCTCTGATCCCATCACCGCAATCTCGCCCGTGGGATAGGCGAAATTGATATCAGACCTTATGTGCTTGCTTGCCATCACGATATAGGCCCCGCCGTAAGCTTTCCTCGTGATTACGGTGACCTTGGGGACAGTGGCTTCGGCAAAGGCATAGAGAAGCTTTGCGCCATGGGTGATGATGCCGGCGAGCTCCTGCTCCGTTCCGGGCAGGAAGCCGGGGACGTCAACAAAGGAGATGAGGGGAATATTGAAAGAGTCGCAGAACCTGACGAAGCGGGCTGCCTTCAGCGACGCCTTGATATCGAGGCAGCCCGCAAGCACGGCGGGCTGGCTCGCCACGATGCCCACCGAGTACCCGGCAAGGCGCGCGAAGCCGACAATGATGTTCCTGGCAAAAGAAGGGTGGACTTCCAGGAAATAGTGGTCATCCACGACGGCATTGATTATCTGGAGCATGTCGTAAGGCTTTGTGGGATCATCGGGGATGACAGTCCGCAGCACCGGCTCTATCCTGTTGGGATTGTCCTTGCAGAGCGCCGGCGGAGGGTCCTCCAGGTTATTCTGGGGAATGAACTTGAGAAGCTCCCTTACAAGCATGAGGGCATCCTCATCGTTATGGGAGGCGAAGTGCGCCACGCCGCTCACGGCGTTGTGAGTCATGGCGCCTCCAAGCTGCTCCTGGGTCACCTCTTCGCCCATGACGGCTTTGATTACTTCAGGCCCCGTGATAAACATGTAGCTCGTGTCTTTTACCATGATGATGAAGTCGGTGATGGCGGGAGAATAGACCGCGCCGCCGGCGCAGGGTCCCATGATTACCGATATCTGCGGAACCACACCGGAGGCAAGGACATTGCGGTTAAAAATCTCGCCGTAGCCGGCAAGGCTTGCGACACCCTCCTGGATCCTGGCGCCGCCTGAATCATTGAGTCCTATTACGGGTGCCCCGTTTTTCGTGGCAAGATCCATGATCTTGCATATCTTCCTGCTGTGAGCCCCGCTGAGAGAGCCTCCCATGACGGTGAAATCCTGCGCATAGACATAGACAAGCCTGTCATTTATCTTGCCGTAGCCCGTTACGACGCCGTCTCCGAGGACCTTTTCTATCTCGTAGTTCTGGCATTGATGGACCACGAACTTGTCTATCTCCATGAAAGTGTCTTCATCCAGAAGCTCCAGGATCCGCTCCCGGGCCGTGAGCTTGCGGCTCTTGTGCTGCTTCTCTATCCTGTCGGCGCCGCCGCCCTCCTCGGCCTCAAGGTTCATCCTCTCAAGTTGTTTCAGCTTTTCTTCCATGCTCATAGTCTTGCTCCAATCATGATTCTCTAGCCAATAACCGCAAGGACTGCATTTTTCTCGACGGAGTCACCGGACTTGAAGTTGATCGCCCGTATCACCCCGGAGACAGGGGCGGTGATAGCCATCTGCATCTTCATTGCCTCGATGGTCACCACGTTCTCCTCCTCGTGGACCTCATCGCCCACCTTCTTCTCATATTTTATCAGGAGGCCCGGCATGGGCGACTGAACAGCCGTCTCGCCCTCCTTCAGCTCCACTCCCGGAGTCTTCTTCGCCTTTGGCGCCGGTGCGGCGGGCTTCGGCGCGGGGGCCGGCTTCGGTTTTTCAACAACAGGCTCGGGGGGCGGCGCCATCCTGCTCACCGAGGTCACGCTCGGGATCCCTCCTACTTCTTCAACCTCGACCTTGTAATGGTCTTCATCGACGAAGACATTGAAGGTCCGAAGCCCGGGGCCCTTGTCAGGGGCATCCTTGTCCGGCTTCTCGACAAGGAGACCCTTGAGCGCCTTCTCGACAAGCTCATTCTGTTTTTTCACTTCATCAATCGTCAGGGGCTTCACCTCGGGCGGGGGCTCTTCAAGACCATACTTCCATTTAAGGAACTTCATGCCGGTGATGGGATAGAGGGCATAGGTCAGGACATCCTTCATGTCCTTTGCAAGGCCCTTGGTGGCCTTCTTGGCCTTTTCAAGCTCAGGTTCTATGATGTCGGCAGCCCTGCATGTGATCGGAGTTTCTCCCTTGTCATAGCCTGCAAGCACTTTTCTCTGCACCTCGGGGTCAATAGGCGCCGGGGGCTTGCCGTAAAGGCCGTACACGTAGTCCTTCACCTGGGTGGAGATTATCTTGTACCTGCCAAAAAGCACGTTCTGCACCGACTGTATGCCCACAATCTGGCTGGTGGGCGTCACCAGGGGCGGGTAGCCCAGGTCCTTCCTGGTCCTGGGGAGCTCCTCGAAGACATCCCTCAGCTTATCCAGGGCATTTGCCTCTTTCAGCTGCGACACCAGATTGGTGGTCATCCCGCCCGGTATCTGGTGCATGAGCACCGCCGTATCAATCACGGCCATCCTTGAGGTGTCGAGGTACTGACGGTATTTCGGGGCAATCGTCTCAAGCTTCTCCCCTATCCTGAAGAGGCGCTCCAGATCAAGACCTGTATCGCGGGAGGTGTTCAGAAGCGAAGCCACAATGGGCTCTATGGCCGGCTGGGAGGACCTGAGCGCGAAAGGTGCCAGGCATGTATCGACTATATCAACGCCGGCCTCAATGGCCTTGAGAAGCGTCATCGAAGCCATCCCGCTCGTGTAATGGGTATGAAGCTGGATTGGAAGCTCCATTTCAGCTTTGAGGGCCGAGACGAGATCATAGGCATCATAAGGTGACAGGATTCCCGCCATGTCCTTGATGCATATGCTGTCGGCGCCCATGTCCGCAAGGATCTTCGCCTTGTTCACATAGTAAGGGATATTGTAGATGGGCCCGCCAAGCCTCCTCTCCGTGAGGGAATAGCTGATGGCCGCCTGGATGTGACGCCTGTTTCTTTTTATGGCCTTGAAGGCCGTGATGAAATTCCGCTCGTCGTTGAGGGCATCGAAGACCCTGAATATATCGACGCCCACGTCGGCAGCCTCGTCAATGAAAGCCTCCGCGACGTCATCGGCATAATGGCGGTAACCCACGAGATTCTGGCCTCTCAGCAGCATCGTGAGCTTCACGTCTGGCATGTGTTTCCTCAGGGTCTTGCAGCGCTCCCATGGATCCTCGTTCAGAAACCTGGTTGCCACATCAAAAGTGGCCCCCCCCCAGACTTCCATCGAGTAAAATCCAACCCGGTTCATCTCCTTTGCCACTTCCAGCATGTCCTCGATGCGCATGCGCGTCGCGAACGAGGACTGGTGGCTGTCCCTCAGCGTCGTGTCCGATATCAGCACCGGCTTTTCTGATACGTTGCCTTTTGAATTTTTTGTGCTCATGGTTCCCTCTCTCCCCGCTCAAGATTATATTACCATTTCATGCAGTTCATCTGGACAAGGGTCCTGCTGTCCATGACTTCTTTTCTTCCTATGAACCTCCAGAGGCTCGGTGCCGAGCGGAGCTCCCCGGGAAGGATGATGAAGGGCGGCGCCTTTATCTGCTCTTCGAGATAGAGGCTTAGGGCAGCGGTAATCGCAGCAATGATTTTTTCGGGTTTTTTCTCTTTCACGTGTCTCTCCCCATTGTCTGGAAAATCCTCATTATTTCGCCTTAAGCAACCTTTTTCCTTCCGCAGAGAGAGGAGTATGGAGAGGGAAAGCAGAAAACAGAAGACCAGAATCATTGAAGGATACCAGAAAAGCACGGGCAATATGAGCCAGATATTGCATGAAATCGCCACCTATACGCCCTATGATGCTCTTACCATTGCGACGCTTATAATTCTTGAAGGGCTTCTCTCCGTTGACAACGCCCTCGTGCTCGCCGCCCTCGTCAGGCAGCTCCCCAGGAACAGGCAGCGCCATGCTCTCACCCTTGGGGTATGGGGTGCCATCATCTTCAGAATAATCGCAGTAATACTGGCTGCACAGCTCATCCAGATCAGGGAAATCAAGCTTATTGGAGGACTGTACCTCATATATCTCGCCTTCAAAAACATGTTTCCTCATTATAGCAATATTTCAAAGGAAAATAATTCAAAAAAGCCTTTAACCGCATCATTCTGGAAGGTAGTGCTGCTGGTAGAGCTCACTGACATAGTTTTCTCAATAGACAGCATCACCACTGCCGTGGCAATGACCCCCAAGGTGAGCGTCATCATACTGGGGGGTATAGTAGGCATTCTCGCGATGCGTTTTGTCGCCATGGTGTTCATAAAGCTCTTGGAAAAATACCCCGGACTTGACGATATTGCCTATCAGATCATATTTTTCATCGGAGTGAAGCTCTCCCTCGAGTGCTTCCATTTCGAGATGGACGAAAAGATGTTCTGGATGGTTATCGCCTTCATTGTGCTCATCGGGATTTCCGTAATATACAAGAGCGGCCGCAAAGTGGAGAAGACAACATCTGTTCTCATCACGGCGAACAGTGAGGAGTTCATTGAGGGTATCAAGACCGGCCGCATCGAGGTGGAAGACCTTTTTGCTGAAGATAACCAGTTCTCTTCAGATTTCCTCAGGTATCTCATTCAGCACGACTTTCTTGAACTGACGAGAAAGGCCAGGATCAGGAAAATCAAGCGCGTGAGCTCCGAACTTTACAGTGACAGCCCGCCGGAGAGACCATCTCATGACAGGATACCTGAAAAAAAACAGTAAATTATCCGGGCTCCCTGAGGGGCACCTGCAGCAGGGTAAAACCGGTAGGAACTTTTTATCTCAACCCAGAATATTATGCCTGATACTGCGACTCATGAAGGGAGAGCGAGCTTGCGCTGACTGCGGTTGAGAGCGCAGAAAAGGGGAAGATTCATCATGAAGTATCTGAAGATTCTCATCGTGCTGCTTGTAATCATCGAGTTATTCGTCATTATCATCCATTTCAAAAACAAAAAGCAGACTGTCACTCCGACGAAGGGGCCCATGGCCCACCAGAGCGGCGCCCCTGTGCCGAGCCTCCCTTTCCCCTTTCCTGCCTCAAGTTCCTCACCCGCTGCGACGCTCGAAAGCCCTGCAGCCACCCCCACTGCCCTGCCTTCAGTGACTTCTTCTCCGCTGGAGACTCCCTCATCACCTTCCCCTGCCCTGCCTTCTCCATCGGCTTCGCCTGCGGAAGGCACCAGGAAAGACGGTGATTATGCCAAAGGACTCAAGTATTACAATGCCATGGATTATGACAAGGCAATTGGAGAGTTCAATGCACTGACAAAGAAGACACCGGGCAACCTCGAGGCCCATTATTATCTTTTCCTCTCCTATGTGCAGGTCGAGGAAAACGCCTGGTCCAGGAAATCAAATGCTCACCGCGAGGCAAAGACCGTTCTCTCCCTGAAGCCCGATAAGAATATAAGGGAAAATATCAACAAGTACTTCGAGGATGTGAAGCACAGGGAGGCGACAGTGGTGGCGAAGGTGACCCCCGAGGCAGCAAAGTCCCCTGCGGCTTCAGTGAAGCCCTCAACGGCGCCGTCGGCCCCTCCGACACCCCAGGCGACCCAGCTTGCACCCCCTGACCTCACCGGCAACAGCGGCGTCCCCACCATCACGAGCAAGGATGCCGACATTCATTACGAGAGAGCACAGGGATACGACCAGAAGGGCAACTACCGCTTTGCCCTTGCCGAGTATTCAGCCGCCATCAAGATCAACCCGAAGCACCTGAATGCCTATGTGAGCAGGGGCAGCCTTTATGAAACGAACAAGGAGTATTCCCAGGCCGTGGGAGACTATTCAAAGGCGATAGAATTGAAGCCTGACGACGCCAAGAACTATTTCAGGCGCGGCTCTGTCCTCAAGCAGATGAACGATGCCGAGCGGGCCAAGGCAGACCTGAAAAAAGCCAAGGAGCTCGACACTTCGCTCACGAATACTGTTGATACCCTGCTGAAGGAATTGGAAACAAAATAGACAGGAAAAAATGCGCAGAATCAGAGTCCTGCACCTCATCGATATTCTCAAGGGCGGAGGTGTCGAGGAATGGGTCAAAGAGATCTCCCGCCTCATGCCCAGAGAAAAGTTCGAAATGAAGCTCTGCTACCTCCTGGAGAGCCATCAGCGCGTGTACATTGAAGAGCTCACCTCACTGGGCACAAAAGTTACTTACATCGGCCTTCCCAAGAAGATCTCCAAGTCCATTCTCTCAAGTCCCACCCTGAGCGACAACCCGTTCTTCAGGTCAATTGCCCGTTACGGCTATATTCCCTATTGCCTCACCCTGATAAAAAGTCTCTGCAGGCTCGCGGTAAAAGAGCGCATCGAGGTAATCCACACCCATCTTCATTACTCGTTCATCACGGGCTCAATTGTGGGCAGGTTCTTAAACATCCCCGTGATATGCCAGATACCCCAGATGAGGTCCCAGACTCTCAAGACTGCCTCATGGAGCTTCCTGGCCTACAGGCTCCTGAAAAACTGCGTCTCCAGCTTCTTCACCAACATCTCCGCTGAGGAGCTCATCAAATATTCCGGTGTGTCCCCTGAGAAAATCATCTACTTCAAGGGAGTTGTTGATCTCAATGATATCAGGCCTGTAAAGCGGGATGAGAACCCCCTGGTGAAGGAGTTCGGCCTCCAGGGAGCCTTCCCCATCCTTCTCTCCATCGGGAGGTTTGTCCCTGAAAAGGGGCATAAATATGCCATTGATGTTGCCGAGCGCCTCAAGGTGCACTACCCGGCGATGAAGCTTTTTATTCTGGGCGAGGGATGGGAGATGAACACGTTCAGGTCTCTGGTCTGTGAGCGGGGCCTTTCCGATACCATCATCCTCCCCGGCTACCGGAGGGATCTCAATTATTTTTACTCTCTCACTGATATTTATCTCCGCACCTATCTTATAGAGGGGGGAAATCTATCCAACTATGCCGCCTCGGCCTACGGGAATCCCATAGTCGGCTTTGACACCAAGGCGCCGACCGAAACAATCATCGATGGGCATAACGGCTTCCTTGTGCCCACAAAAGACGTGGAAAAGATGGTGGCCTGCCTGATGGAGCTTGCGTCCGATGAAGAGCTCAGGCGCCGGATAGGGCAGGCGAACAGGGAATTTGCCTTTGCGAACCTTGATATAATGAGCACCATGAGGCTCTTCCAGAGCGAGTATGAGAGGCTCAGCCTGGGGAGAGCCCCCTCATACAGGAAGAAGAAATACCGGGCCAGGCCCCATGATGAAAAAAAGCCGGCCACGTCTATTACCTAGAGGTTTCGCAGCAGGTACACCCTCTCAGCCTTGGCGCTGCAGGGCTTTCCCAGGTAGCCTCCCCAGGTCTCCAGGACAGCCCGGTAGGTATCCTGGGCACCGTTCGACTCTTGTTCCATCCCGAAAAAAGTGACACCCCTCGCACAGACCTCCCCTGCTCTCGTCACCCCCGTGGCTGGATCCACTTTCACCGGACGAAGTGTCGAGAGCTCGGGGATCACCTCTGCATCCGCATCAAGGGAGATGTCGGTCCCCCCCTTGGGCACCAGGTCCTTCACCTTTCTCACGAGGCAGTAAAGAGGCTTTCTGTCATAGGTCTCGCCGGCGCTTCCTGGAGAGACCGATTTCTCGGCAATGAGGTAGTAGAGAATCCATGTCTTCCAGACAGAGGGTGATGGGGCCCCGCTCTCGTCAAAAGTCCCGTTCACCTGGCGGCGCGAGGGGAAATAGATATAGGTGATGAGGCCCTGGGCGTTCTCCTTTGAAAAAATATAGGTCATCGAAGTCTCGTTGAAATCCCTGGAGAAGCGTTCGATGCCCCTTATGCCGCTCAGTTTCACCTCCTGTATAATGTTTATCACATGATATCTCTGCCATGAGGAGGTGAAGAGCCTGGCACAGAGGGCCATGAGGATCGCCATGAGCGTCATCCCTATCAGGAGCTCAACAAAGGAAATGCCCCCGGATTTCATTCTGACAGAAGCCTTTTTCATCTCTCCAGCACCTTTGAGGAAAGCGTTATGGAACGATTCTGCAGCTTCCCGCCCTCGCTCCCTCCCGAGAAGGCGGGCTGGTTCCAGGTCACCTTGACAGTCACCTTTTTCAGCGTTTCAAGAGGGATCCCGTTTGCATCGGTATCGAAACAGGAATTCACTTTGAGATAGTATCTTATGGTATGGCAGAGCACCCCGCTTGACTGGGGGCCGGGATAATAGATATCAACCGATGTGGAAGGATAAGGTGCCGGCGGGTACTGGTAATAAGTTCCCTTGTTGGCAGGATCCATGCCCAGCTCCCCGTCATAGGTGGCATCGTTGACAATATCCGAAAAGTTGAGAGCCTTGATCTTCTCCAGCATGTTCTCGGCAAGGGAGAGGGCCGTCTCCCTGTTGCTGTAGTTAAAGGAACGGGTCTGTGAAAGGGGGATAAGCACGCCGATTGAAAATATCATAAATGCCAGGATTCCCATGGCTATTATGATTTCAAGGAGACTTATGCCTTTCTTGCCGGCTCTTCTCATCCAGGCTCTCTCCTCTGCCCGAAGGCTCTCTCCTCATTATACCATGGCGCTCTCCTTCATATCCTGCTGAGTGACATATATACCGGGACAAAGAATGAGAGGATGATGGCCCCGATAAATATTCCCATTGACAGGATGGCAAGCGGCTCCAGGAGCTTCATGAAGCTCTCGATGGCCGAAGTGAGCTCGACACTGTAGAGGCTCACTATTTTCCTGAGCATCTCAGGGAGCTCGCCACTCTCCTCGCCTGCGGCCACCATGTTCACCACAGCCCGCGGGAAAAGGCTGGGGTACTCCGCAAAGCTTTTTGACAGGCCCTCGCCATACTTCACCCTATCTGCCACGGCCAGAAAGACATCCTCCACAACGATGCTCCCGCTCCCGTCGGCGGCATGCTCAAGCGTATGGATTATATTCACCCCCGAATTGAGCAGTGCTTCCATCACGCTGAAGGTCCTTATGATGATGGCTTTCTTTACTATCTCGCTGATGACGGGAACTGAAAGCAGCAGTTTTTCCCTCTCAACGCTCCCGGAGACATTATATAAGAAAGCTTTCCTTGCCACCACGATGCCATAGATGATGGCCCCGATGAGGGGAAGAGCCACATAGGGCCTTCCGATCCAGTCTGTGATGGTCATGATTATCTTTGAGGAGAAAGGGAGCTTCACTCCCAGGTCGCTGACGAGAATCTTGAGGTAGGGAAATACGAAATAAAAGGCACCAAGGGTGATGGCAATCCCGAAAAAAAAGATCATGAAAGGATAGGTGAGGGCTGCCTGCATCTGCTTTCTCAGGGCTATCTCCTTCTCGATGACGGAGGTGAGGGTTTCAAGGCTTTTATCCAGGAATCCCCCTGCCTCGCCCGCCCTTACAAGGCTCACATGATAACGTGAAAACACGTCGGCACAGGCCTTCATGGAGTCGGAGAAGCTGTTTCCCCTGCTGATGGAGGCTGCGAGCTCCAGGAAGAAATCACGGGTGGTGCTCTGATGCTCCGTGAGAATCGCGAGGGCTTTCTGAAGAGATATCCCGCATCCCAGCATCACCGAAAGCTCCCTGAAAAAATGCATCACCTCCTCTACGGTAAATTCCCTGGAGAGGTGTGGTGGCAGGGTAGGAATCTTTTCAAGGTATAAGATGCTGCAGGAGCTCTTCTCCAGTAAGCGTATAGCCTCGTTGAGGGACTGGGCATGAAGCTCGCCCTTAATCAGCTTTCCCTTCTCATCCTTTATCTTGTAAGAGTATGCCTTGCCTTGTCCCGGGGCGCTTTTTGCTCTTCCATTTACCATTAAGAACCCCTTCTATAATTCCTCCCATTTCGTAAGCATGACCTGATCTCCTATTATCTCCTTGTGGCAGGAAAATCTGCCTTCGCCTTCCACCTTGAGGGAGTCAGCCGCTATAGTCCCGTCAACGGAACAGTTGTTCACCGTGACAGAGTTATTTTTGTTCCAGTAAGCGAAATACCCCAGGGAATAAGCGAGCTCATTGGTCTTGCACTGGCTTGTCGCAAAGATGAAAAAGTCCTGGGGATTCGGCTCCTCCTTTACCTCCGGGGGATTTACCGCTGCATTCTTTATCACTGCGCTCTCCGTCACATAGAGGTTAGCCGGCTTATTGTCTACCACGTACACCTTTAAGGTGAGCTTGTCGGCTCTGCTCGAGCGATCATCGCCGTTTACCTTGAGATTCTTTATGTAATAGGTGCCGCTTGTAAAACCAATGACGCCGCTGCCGCTGATTTCCAGGTTTTCTATGTAATAGGTGCCCTTTTTAAATACCACTTTGCCGTCGCCGTTGCCGGTGATCCTGCAGTTCTTTATGCAATAGGTGCCTTCACCGCCCACTTCGGTGGTGTCGCCGCCTATTACGGCATCCAGACTGTGATAGCTCCCGGGATTTGCTGTCGCTTCGGAGCTGAGGTCATAATCCTCCTTCGATCCATTATAGGGGAAATAGGGATCCGGCACGTTGAAAGGAAACTCTATGGGAGTGTCCTTGCGCTCCAGCTTGACAAAATCGGGCTGTTCCGTCACGGTGAGAAGGGCGTCGTGCTGGATTGAGACCTTCAGCTCCTTGGTCCTGGTCTCTTCCTCATAATAGCCCTCCTGTCCGGGTGGTTCTTCAGAACCGGGAGACGGTTCCACCGTGGGAGGATGATGAGCCGGCGGCCTCCCGGGGTGGAAGATAGGCACTTTCTCTTCAATGGGCTTTGCATTTACCACTATCTCCCCTTGTTTCTGGGCGGTGCCTATTTTCCCGTCAATGGAAGCCCCGTTGATATCGAGGCTCCTGGGATAGACATATTCATAGGTGGGGGGATAATAATAGCCGTATGCGTCATAATAGCCTGAGCTCTTCAGGACACATTTCGGCGTGCCGATCCCCATAAGGGCGTAAGTAAAGGCCGCCCTGCTGTAAGCAGCCTCGACGCCTCTCGCCCACAGCCTTTTCGCACCTTCCCTGGACTCCTTGAAATAGGCCTGGGCTATGAAGACGCATTCATCATTGGTGTGGCTCTTTACCGAAAGATCATAGTAGCAGTCATTCTCACTGTAATAAGCCCCTTCAAAAATCTTGCTCCCGGCGGCGAGGCTTGGATGGTTCCAGTCGATGGTGAGAAGGTTCTGGCCATATTTAATGGCCGCCAGGGCGGTCTGCCTTGTCACTATCTCATTGCTTCTTTTCAGGGAGGCACGGCCTTCCATGGTGACAAGTCCCGCTATTGAGACGCCCAGGAGAAAGACTATCACTGAGATGACAAGAACAAGAGCCAGCACCATGCCTTTCCGGCAAGACTTCCTGTTCATTGTTTTCCCTCCAATAAACTGAATGCCCGGCTGTGCACTGTAAGGCAAAAAAAATCCATATATGGTTATATCACGCCAAATTTTCAATTGTTAAGGGGAAATCGGGAACTGCTTCCTGTCAGGGCGCTGCCGTCCTTATTTTTTCAAGGCTCTCGCCGGCGGCCTTTGCCAGGCTCCTGTTCTGTGCACGGCAGGCCTGGCTCAGAGCGTCCTCAACATCCTTGCCGGTGTAACTCCCCAGATAGTTGACAGCCTGGATTCTCAGGTCATCGTCAGGGTCCTTCTTCACGATGCTTTTCAGCACTTCCTTGGTATCCTCCTTGCTCACGTAAAAGAGCGCAAAGAGGGCTTCCTTCCTGATTTTCGGGGGGTTGCGGGGCTCCTTCACGATGGTCCAGAGCACCGTGAGAATTCTCTGCTTGTCAACGGCGAATTTTCTCGATCCCAGCCTTGCCAGCAGAGCGATACCATAAAATACCACCCTCAGGTCGCCTTCCAGCAGCAATGGCTGAGCGATCTCTATCAGGCGCTCCTTTTCTGAGGCACCCCATTCCTTTTTCCCCAGGCACTCCAGAACCAGGCATCGCATTTCAATCGACTCATCGGAGATGAGCTCAAGGAATACGGGGAGCGCTTTCTCCTGGTACATCTGGTCGATGATCTGCACGAACTCAAGCCTGTTCCTGAGGTTTGGATCCTTCCTGGCCAGCATGAAGAGCACCTTGTGGTAATCCAGAGCTTTCAGTGAGAGAAGTGCCCTGGCGGCCCTTACCCTCACAAAGTCCGCCTTGTCCTGGAGAAGCTTCGCTATAACAGGGGCAGAAGAGGCGTCATCAAGATACCCCAGGAGCGTTGCTGCCCGCCCTCTCATCACCTCTGACGGCGAGGCCAGGTTCTGCCTGAGGTATTCAAGGAGAAGAAGGTTGCTCTTGGTCCTTATTTTTCTCTGCAGGGCATCGATGATGGACTCCTCTTTCCTGGCCAGGAGCTCGGGAAGCGAATAGGCGATGACATCCTCATGGCGGGGTGGCAGCTTGTCCAGAAGGCTCAGGACCACGCGCTCGGGCTGGCTTTTATCCTGGAGTATGTAGTGGAGCGCTGGCTTGATATCGTCAATATCCATGCGGGCGATGAGGGAAGCCCTTTCGATTTTTACCCTTTCATCGCACTTGTCGAATTCCTTCATGAGCACCTCGATCATATCGGCGCTCCCATAGAGGAGAAAATAGTTCTGGGCATATCTCCTGATCTTTTCATCGGAATCCATGAGAAACTCAACAAGGCGCTCCCCTATCTTGACATCTTCAACGCTGCAGAGAGCCACTATAAGCCGCCAGCACATCTGGAGCGAGCATTCATCAAGTGCTTCAAGAAGGGCCCTCACGATGTGCGGCCTTCTTTCAATGCCTGTAAGGGCCTGGAGGGCCTGGAGCCTCATGTTCTCCGTGGGAGCCCACAGCAGGGCGCAGAGCGACTGCTCTGACTCCATGTCTCCCTTGGAAAGGGCTTTGTAATAATAATCCACGACCTGCTCGTCTGCCTGGGATCCGCTGGCCCTCGTGAGCTGAAACCTAAGGTTCTCCAGAAGCTTGTCATCCTTGCTCCTCTTCTCTCTATACGATTCCTTTTCCAGGGGAGCCGTTGCATAGGAGGTTCTCTGCTCCTGTCCGAGAGATCGGACAGCCTGCCTTTCCTGAAGTATCGCCTCAAAAGGTGCCTGGGGCTCAGGAGCTGCCTTCGGTTCGGCTTTCCTCAGCAGAGCTGTTTCGGCCTGCAAAGGAGCCTGCTTGAAAGGCGGAGCTTCGGGAACCGGCACCGGCTCAGGCTTTGGAGGGGCACCGCCCCCCTTCTCTTCCTGCTGTTTCGCCTCCAACTTGGTGATTACCCTCATTATGGTGGCCTGATATTCACCTTTCACGCTCTGGTATGCCTTCTTAATCGCTTCAAGGGCCGATGTGTCTCCTATCTGGCCCAGGATCATCGCGGCTTTTACCCTCATCCATTGGTCCTGTGACTGCAGCATATCAATGATGGGGCCCACGGCCTCCTGCCTCTTGAGATCCCCCAGGGTGGTCATTGCCGTTTCCTGGACCTGGAAATTCTCATCGGTCTTCATTATCCTCACTATCTTGGAGATATCGGTTATGGCCTCGCTATGCCTTGTGCCGATTGTCTCAAGGGCCTTTATTCTCATCTCCGGCTCCTTGTCATCGAGGGCCCTCATGCACTCCTCAGGAGCGTCGAAATCATAGATTTTCATACCGATCTTCTTGAAAAGAGAATCAAAGAGACCTATTTTTTTTGCCATTATAATCCTCCCTGAGGATGTGTTCCCTTTAAAGTGAACTCCTGAGCCCCTTCAATGGTTTTTCTCCCTTTTCCAGCCCGGCCTTTTTCTTCGTGTCCTTTTCCCTCTTCTCCGCGGACTTCTTCAGGAACTCATGCACCGGGGGAGCTTCTTTCACCATGAAGGCAAATGCTGACTTGCTGAGAAGAAAAGCTTCGACGGGCCCGTGGGCTATCACGGTGGCATTGCGGGTAGTACCTGAGATGAGGGCCATCTCGCCCACGTAATCGCCTCTCTTGAGTGTCTTGACGGTGACTTCCTGGTGGCTCTCACTCATCACCTTCACTTCAAGGGCCCCCCTGCTGATTATAATGAAAGCGCCTGCCGTGGTCCCCTGCTGCAGGACACGCTCGCCGTCGGCAAAGGAGATGGGATAAAACTTGGGCAGCAGGTCGCCGAAGAGTTTTTCCGGCAGCAGGTGGCCGAAGGCCACTTTCCGGAGAAGCCCCTTCAATTCATCCAGTTTCTCTGTTTCCATAGCCTCTCGCTCCCCTCCCCCCGAAGGCTCCCTCCCGGTGCCCTCATTCATGTGTTTCTCTCCAATCTGGCGAATCCCTTTTACAGGTATTGCCCTTTTAAAGAGACTCTGCATCGTGAGGCCAGGGGAAAATCTCCCGGCGGTCGAGATTTTGCCTGTGTGACCTCTGCAAGTGCAGGGACAAAATCAAGGCCCGCTAAGAGAATTTCCCCCGACCTCCTGCTGGTGACTGGAATTATCCACTTTCGTTTTTCCATCTCTTCTGATATTCTCGTCACTTTTCGGCAGAACAAGAAGAACGGATCAGGCACATATCGAACTGATACAATCCGCCCGGTGAAAATTGCTCATTGTGAGCTTTGTAGCCTCTCGGGTACCTACCATAGTGAGGCGCTCTCAGATGCTTGACGCCGCGGTGTTGAGATAATAATAATCATTGAATCGCCTGACTCAGGCGCCGGTAAAATAGAACTGGCCACCTGATTACCTGAGCTCCCTCTTGAAATTATATTTCATTGAGCCCGGGAAGGGCAATCCTTCCAGGTAGGCCTTCCTCACGGAATTCCAGAGATCCCGGGAAGGCTCATAAAACGAGAGGTCCACAAGAAAGCCGTAAGGTGAGAGCAGCGCAAGTTTCTCCCTGTGCTGCATGATGCTGAAAGGCTTTACGCCAACAACGACAAAGATTTCACCGCGGCGGTGGAGTGCGGCCTCCAGGGGGCCGCTCCGGACAATGGCGCCCGGAGGCGTATCTTGTTCCACCCTTGTGAGAAAGCAGGGAGGCCGTGCGAAGAGGGCTATAATTTCCTGAAGGCCGGCGCTTCTGGCCCTGTTTTTGATATTGAGGTAATCATCCTCATAGGAGGCGCACTGCGCTGAAATGCCAAGACGCGAGAGCACCGCCAGCGCCTCCGAGTTCAGGCCATAGAGGAAAGGCCCGCCGTAAAGCTCAGTGCCACGGCGGGGCAGAAGGCCGAAATGCCCGAGGTTCTCCAGCATGAACCTGCGGAACCCGAGCCTGAAAAGCTCTTCCACTCTTCTTTTCACCGCGGATATCTGCCCCTCGCTGATGAAGGGCGGGAGGTCCACGATAATCCTCTCAGGGCCCGGAGGCTTCCCGGCAACGGCTCCCATGGCTTCCGGAGAAAGAGCATCGAGAGCTACCACAAGCCTGTCGTAATCCTTCACGTAAGGAAGCCAGCCGCTGCTGTCGATCTTCACAAGGAAGAGCGGAGGCGCCTTGGCCCTGCGGGAGGCGTGGGCATGCCGCCCTGCCGCGCCCGGTCCTTTTCCGCCCCGGGGAGGAGCGGCCCTGCCCTGGCGCTTCCTGGAGGAGTCATAAATCTCCTTGAGCCTTTTGTCGTAGCCGGCTGGAACGCATCTTCCCGCCAGGTAGAGCACGCTGCCGGCCGGAACCTTTCCCCTGCATTGAATTGTGCAGAGAGTCCGGGGCCCTGCTTTCTCCACGGGAACATTTTGTACCGCAAGGGCCTTAATCTGGAAAAGATCCGCTTCACAGTCATCACCGGCTGCTATCCGCGCCATATCGCCTGAATGAATGGTCTCTTCCGTCATGAGCCTTATGGTCTCGCCATCGGACTCCTTCACCACGCCGGCCCTTATCCCTGCCATACCGGAAGCACCGGGTTTTATCGCGTCGCCCTGGCGCCCCGTGAGGAAATAGTCCGTCTTTTCCCTGGCGAAGTCCTCGATGGCCTCCCCCGCTCTCTCCATGCCGTCTATCGCCTGCCGGTAAGCCCCGACCACCTTTTTCACGTAGTCGGGGCCTTTCATTCTCCCCTCGATCTTCACCGAGGCAATGCCAATCTCTTTCAGCGCATTGATAAAGCCCAGAGCCTGGAGATCGAGCATGGAAAAGAGGTATTCCCTCCTGTGTGCGCCGTGCCAGAGCCTCCGGCATGGCTGGGTGCAAAGGCCCCTGTTGCCGCTGCAGCCGCCAATTACACTGCTCGCGAAGCAGAGGCCCGAAACGGAGAAACACATGGCTCCATGGACGAAAACCTCAAGCGGGAGCTTTGTGCGGCCCTTTATTGACCTTATTTCTTGAAGCGAAAGCTCCCGTGCCAGTATCACCCTGGAAAGGCCAAGGCGCTCAAGCAGGGACACTCCCCCGTGATTGTGCACCGCCATCTGGGTGCTCCCATGGATGGGAATCCCGGGAAAATGCTGCCTGAGAATCGAGAGGACGCCGAGATCCTGGATAATCACTCCATCTATCTCAAGTGCGGCGGCGTTTTTCAGGATATGCCGCACTTCGGGCAGCTCACTCTCTTTGACAAGCACATTGAGCGCCAGGTAAGCCTTCTTCCCCCTCCTGTGAAGATAATCGCAGAGCACCGAAAGGTCGTGGAGGCTGAAGTTCTTTGCCCTCTGCCTGGCATTGAGGGAAGAGAGGCCCATGTAGACTGCATCGGCGCCGGCATCAAGAGCAGCGAGAAGGGCTTCCCTCGATCCGGCAGGAGCAAGAAGTTCCACAGGAGAAGTATCTGAACGTGACATTTCAAGAAAAGAGTTCGTTTCCCCGGGCTCTGAATCCTAGTGAGGGGTCACTCGAGGTGCCCAATGCCCGAAGACCAGGTAATTTCCATCGACGGCTCCACTGGTGAAGGCGGCGGCCAGATAATAAGGACGGCCCTGGCACTCTCGGTGATCACCGGGAAGCCCTTTTCCATAACCGCCATAAGGGCCGGAAGGCGTGAGCCGGGACTCAAGGAGCAGCATCTCACCTGCATAGAGGCAGCCCGGGCAATCTCCCAGGCCTCAGTAACCGGCAACACAGCCCGCTCTCCGGCCCTCTCCTTCTTTCCCGGCAAACCCCGGGCCGGCTCATACCACTTTGCCGTGGAAACGGCGGGTTCGGCGTCCCTTGTCCTTCACAGCATCTTCTATCCCCTGGCCCTCCTCGACAGGCCTTCGCAGCTCTCTATCAAGGGAGGCACCCATGTCTTCTGGAGCCCCACCTTTGACTACCTCTCGACTAACTGGGCTTTCCATATAAAGTCGGCAGGCTTCAGGGCGGGGCTGGACCTTGTGAAGACCGGCTATTTCCCCAGGGGCCGGGGCGAGATTTCCTGCACTGTCGGAGCATACAGGGACAGCGCGTCCCTGCCGCCTGTGAGAAAGCTCTCCCGCGGCGTCCTGACCGGGCTCTCCATCATCATCGGGTCATCACACCTTCCCGATCACGTGAGGAGACGGATGAAAGCCACGGTGAAAAAAGTGCTGGGCGCCAGACTCTCACTGGCAAGATTCATCGAGATCACCCCGCAGGCTGAGAGTCCCAACGCTTTTATCTGCATCACCGCGAAATTTGACCATACTTCTGCCAGTTTCACCGACGTGGGAGAGAGGGGGAAGCCCTCAGAGGAAGTAGCGGAAAATGCCTGCAGGGACTTCCTCTCATACCTCGAGAGGAGAGGTGCCCTTGACCTTCACATGGCCGACCAGATCCTCCTTCCTCTCTGCCTTGTGCCCCGCGGTACCTCGGTGTACACCACGACCCACGTGACATCCCACCTTCTCACCAACAGGGAGATTATCATGAAATTTCTCCCTGTCAGCATTGAAATCGAGGGAAAAGAGCACGAAGAAGGAAAAGTCACGGTGAAAATTTAACATGGAACGGGAATACCCCACAAAGGGAGGCGGGCAAAATTTCCAGAAGAACCATTATTGTCATAGGCGGCGGCCCTTCAGGGCTCATGGCGGCACTTCAGGCCTCGGGGAAGAATCATAAGGTCATTCTCCTCGACAAGATGGAAGGTCTGGGCACAAAGCTCGCCATAACCGGCAAAGGTCGCTGCAACCTCACCCACCAGGTGGACCGCCACGAGGAGCTTATCGAGTCATTTCCCGGCGGCGGCAATTTTCTCCACTCCGCCTTCAACCAGTTCCCCCCCTCGGAGCTGATAAAATTCTTTAAATCCAGGGGCCTGGACACCAAGGTGGAAAAGGGCCGGAGAGTCTTCCCCGTCACCGACAGCGCAAAGGATGTGCTTGCCGTTCTTGAAAAGGAGCTGAAAAAGGCGGGGGTGGAAACAAGGGTCAGCATCCCGGTAATAGAGATCCTAGTGGATAATAAGAGGGTCATGGGGGTCAGGGCTTCCACGGGCGAATCCTTCGGTGCCGACAAGGTGATCATCGCCACGGGAGGAATGACCTATCCCTGGACAGGCTCGACGGGCGACGGATATCAGTTCGCCAGAAGGCTCGGGCACAGCCTTGTCACTCCCCGTCCAAGCCTTGTGCCGCTCGAGGTTGCAGAAAGCTCTATCTCACACAACCTTGAAGGGCTGTCGCTCAAGAACATCAAGGCCATTGTCAAGTCGGGGAACAAGGTGGTGGACCAGAAATTTGGCGAGATGGTCTTCACCTCCTATGGCCTTTCAGGCCCCATCATACTCTACCTGAGCAGGAAAATCGTGCTTCTCCTCGCCGATAAGAAACACACGGTGAGCCTTTCATTTGACCTGAAGCCCGCGCTCTCCAAGGACAAGCTCCAGGCGCGCCTTGAGAGCGACTTTGAAAAGAACAGGAAAAAGTATTTCAAGAACGCTATTGAAGAGCTTCTCCCCCAGAAGATGATCCCCGTCTTCATCCAGGAATCAGGCATTCACCCCTCGCGGCAATGCGCGCAGATCGGCTCCAAGGACAGGGACAGGGTCATCGACATGCTGAAAAACTTCTCCTTCACCATCACCAAGGCACGGGGAATGTCGGAAGCCGAGGTGACGCAGGGAGGCGTGGAGCTCAAGGAAGTTGACCCCAAGACCATGGAGTCAAAGCTCATCCATGGGC
The DNA here is from genome assembly GCA_031082125.1 of Candidatus Eremiobacterota bacterium. Classification (NCBI taxonomy): domain Bacteria; kingdom Bacillati; phylum Vulcanimicrobiota; species Vulcanimicrobiota bacterium. Next base: position 76,585 of record JAVHLM010000007.1, on the reverse strand, counting down.
TTTACTTCGCCGGGGAAGTCCTGGACATTGACGGGTATATTGGAGGTTTCAACCTGCAGGCCGCGTTCTCTACAGGGTACGTCGCAGGCAGGAATGCCTCGCTCTGAGAGCCGCGAGAGCAATCCCCGCTGCCATATAAGGAGGTTTCATGAATAAATCCCTGCCGCTTCTTTTCATCTTTCTCACTGCCTTTCTCACCCTGGTTCTTGCACAGCCTCTCCCTGCAGAGGAGCAGAAGCCCCACAAGCCCCTCCCGGTGGTGCCCGAAGGAGCCCTCACCAGACCCCTTATCGACAATCTGAGAGGCTCCTTCACGCTTGATGCGCCTGCAAGGTCGGCCATCAACGCCGTTTCCAACAACAATATCCGCTCTCTCTCTTACAACAGGTCCATCGTGGCGGAACACAACAATGTCTTCTCCCACAAGATAGAGACGGGAAAAATCACAAGCCAGAACAAAAGTGGCCGCTGCTGGCTCTTCGCCGCCCTCAACCTGCTCAGGCCCAGGATGATGAAAAAATACCACGTGGATAACTTTGAGTTCTCTCAGAACTATCTTTTTTTCTGGGACAAGATGGAGAAGGCGAACCTTTTTCTTGAGACCATCATTGCGACACGGGACCTGAACATAAAGGACAAGAAGCTGCGCTTCTTTCTCTCTGATCCCTTCGCCGACGGGGGTCAGTGGAACTACGCCGTGGCCCTCATCAAGAAATACGGCCTCGTGCCAAGGCAGGTGATGGAGGAGACAGCCAACACCTCCGACAGCTCTGTCATGGATTCAGCCATTTCCACGATCCTCAGGAAGGATGCGGCTGCTTTAAGAAAGCACCACACTGACGGGAAAAGCGTCCAGGACCTCCGGGCCATGAAAGAAGCCATGCTGCGTGATATCTACCGCATGCTCGCCATATGCCTGGGAGTGCCCCCTTCCAGATTCGAGCTGAGATACGAGGACAAGAACAAGAAAGCCAGCGCGCCCCGGCCGTTCACGCCTCTGGAGTTTTACGAGAAGGAGGTCGCCGTCAATCTTGACGATTACTTCTGCCTCTACAGCTCGCCGACCTGGAAATACAACTGCCACTATATGATTGACATGGACAGGAACATGGTGGACAAGCCCAATATATCATTTGTCAACCTCCAGATGCAGGACTTCAAGGCAGTGACGCTTGCTTCGCTGCTTGGAAATGAGCCTGTATGGTTCGGAGCAGACGTGGACAAGGACGTGGACAGGGCCACAGGCATCATGGCAAAGAATCTTTACGATTACAGCGACCTTTTTGGCGTTGATTTCTCCTTCTCCAAGGAAGAGAGGATTCTTTACGGTGAAGCCACCGTGGGCCATGCCATGGTCTTTGCCGGCGTGGATATCGTGAACGGGAAGCCGGTGAAATGGCTTGTGGAGAACAGCTGGGGCAAGGACAGGGGAAATGAGGGCTTCTTTACCATCTATGATGACTGGTTTGACGAGAACGTGTTCCAGGTGATTATCCAAAGGAGATTCCTCAGCGTCCCGGTCCTGAACCTGTTCAAGACTGAGCCCGTAGCGTTGCCGGAAGATGATCCGTTAAGGTGACAGAAAGGAGGCACACGTGCAGGAACTTAAAGAGAGAATACTCCGTGAGGGAAAGGTCCTCGGGGGGAAGATCCTCAAGGTGGACAGCTTTATCAACCACCAGATTGATCCCCTTCTCATGGCTCTAATCGGAAAGGATCTGGCCTTGAAATTCGCCCCCACTGCGCCCACCAAGGTCCTCACCGCCGAGGTCTCTGGTATAGCGCCGGCCATCGCCACTGCTGCAATTTTAAAGATACCGTTGATATTTGCAAGAAAGATAAGGCCTGTCACCATGCCTGAAAAATTTTACCTGCAGAGGGCCCCTTCCCATACCAAGGGCCAGTTTGTCGATCTCATGGTCTCTTCAGAGTTCCTGGAAAAGAGAGAGCGTGTCCTCATCATTGACGATTTTCTCGCCTCGGGCCAGACACTGAAAGCCCTGGCTGATATCGTTATTGAAAGCGGCTCAATGATTACAGGGATTGGCGTGATCATTGAAAAAACTTTTGATAAGGGCCGTTCCGTCCTTGCACCTTACGGCGTGCCCATTGAATCCGTGGTGGCGATAAAAGAGATGAGCGATGAGGGAATACTCTTCGCATGAGGCAGAGAGCCTATCTCTTCTGCCCTTTCGCGAGAGCCTCGTCGAGGGCCTGGGCCTCCCTGTTTCCGGGATTGGCAGAAAGAGCCTTGGCCACCATTTTATGCGCCTGTGCGCTGTCTCCCTTGCTTATATAAACGCGGGCCATGAGAAGGTACACAAGGTCCTTCTGAGTGCTTCCCTCGAGGGAGAGCGTAAGGCATTCAAGAGCGCGGTCATTTTTCTTCATAAGCATATAGACGTAGCCCCGGTGCATCAGAGCGACGGGGTAAAGCTTCTTATCGGACTCGGGAATCTTTCCAAGGTCCTCCAGGGCTTTCTGGTATTTCCCCAGCATCCTGTAACAGACGGCCCTCTCTATGAAATAACTCCTCCTCCCCGGCGCCAGAGTCACCATCACGTGGTATTCTCCCAGGGCTTTTTCATATTTTTTCCCTTTCATATCTGCTGACGCGAGGTACCGCGATGCCTGGATGACGCCTTCGCGCGCCGCGATGAGAAGCACGGCGATAACGAGCACTGCCGTCACGACTCTTATCAGCTTCGCATATTTCCTTCTGAAGCGCCTGAACCGCTTGGAAAAGCCGGTTTTCAGCTTCGTGGTGACAGGTGTTTTGCCCAGGCGGTATTTCGCTATGTCATCGGCAAGCGCCTCTGCCGTTTCATAGCGCTCCGTGGCATCCTTCTTGAGGCACTTCATTATGATGGAATCAAGGGCAGGGCCTATGCCGGGAGAGAGTTTGCTGGGAGGCTCGGGATCGGTGCCCACTATATTGGTGAAAGTCACGATGGCCGTCTCGCCGATAAAGGGATTGAAGTGGGTAAGGCACTCGTAAAGGATTGTGCCCAGGGAGAAAATGTCGCTGCGGTGATCGGTGAACCTCCCCATTGCCTGCTCTGGTGACATATAGGCCGGCGTCCCGAGGGTCTCGCCGGTCCTCGTGAGATTCGAGGCTTCCCATCCCATGAACTTGGCGATTCCAAAATCCACGAGGAGAGGCTCTCCATTGGCATCTATCATGATATTGGAAGGCTTGAGGTCACGGTGGATGATTCCTTCCACATGGGCGGCATGGACGGCTCTTATCACTTTTTCCATCAGATCAAGGATCTTTCCCTGGGTAACGGGGCCCTTGGGGAGATAGTCCTCAAGGGTTGATCCCTCGATGTAATCCATGGTGTAATAAGGCATGCCCATTGCCGAGCCGAAATCGTACAGCTTTATGATATTCGGATGGCGGAGGCTTCCCACGACCTTGGCCTCCCTGGTGAAGCGCTTGATCTGGTCATCGTCGGCAAACTCGGCATATTTGAGCATCTTGAGAGCCCTTATCTCCCCTGTCTCCTTCTCCTGTATCTTGTAGACGAAGCTCATGGCGCCGCGGCCTGCGACTTCCAGTATCTCGTAATGTTCAAAAAGCTCAACAAGGATCTTCTGGGTATCAATGACCTGCTCCGATACGACAGGGGCAGCGGGCTTTCCCTTATCTTTCTGGGGAGTGCTTTTAAAGACCCGGATCTTTATCTTTTCCGGCTCGATGAGCCTGAGCTCGTTTATCTCATGGAACTGCTCCTTCGTGATGAGGCTTCTTTCGAGGAGGAACTCCGAGAAGCTCTTCTCCTCCTTGAGGAGGTTGAACTCCACCTTGAGCCTGTCTATCTCGGTTTCACTGATTATCTCCTGAATCGAGAGATAGTCTTCGATATTTGCATACTTCATAAGTAAGGGACTCCGATGTGAGATCTCTCCAAATTTCTTCCCGGGTGCCCGGGAGAGGATGGCAGGCACTGCAGGGTTCCCGACAGGGCGTTTGATAGCATCCATGCCTTGTTATAGAATATTACACGATACCTTCAATGATACCTTTCGAAAGGGGAATGAACATGAGCCAGGAAGTCCTCACCGAGATCCTGGGCCGCGCAGCCCGGGACGGAGCATTTCGCGAAAGGCTGGGGCGTGAGCTCGAAGCCATTCTGAGAGAGAACAACGGGAAGCTTACCAATGAAGAAAAGCAGGCTCTCAGAGCTTCTTCGCGGTGATGATGAAGGGGTTATCTTTCACATCGGGATAGAGCTTTTTTATCTCATGAGAAGGAATGACCTGGAGGCTCAGGGGGGTTCGGCAGCCCTGGCGGATTATCTCCTCCCATTCCTCTTTCGGCCTGTACCACTTGCGCCCTGAATAGACATCTTCGCGCTCCAGTTCAAAGATATCACTCCATCCAGGCATGCCAAGCTTTTCAGTCTCTTCCCTCAGGCCCTGAAGACTTGCCTTTTCATGGTCTCTCAGGATCTCTGCATCATCAAGCAGCTGCCTGTCGAGTATGGGGAGCTCGAAGCTCCGGTGCTTTTTCCCGACCAGGATTCCCTGGGCCACGTCAACTCTCATCTCCTTGAAAAATTTCCGCATGGTCATGATCTTTTTCTCGATATAGGAGCCGATGGAGCTGTCTATTTCGGCGAGGATGAAGCTTCCGCCAGGCTTGATGAGCCTGAAGACCCTTTCCATGATGGAGACAAGCTCGGCTTTCATCAGCACCGATGAGAGAAAAAAGCGGGCCTCGGCGAAATCAACAGTGTTTTCATTGATATCAAAGGTCTTGGTGATGCTCCTGGTGACGATGGAGGAGAAGCCGTCCATGACATTTCTGAAAGTAAGGGCCACCATGTATTTCCCGGGGAATTCTTCTGCGGCTCTTCCCGCGAGCTCACCATCAGATTCAATACCAAGGAGGCGTATCTTGTCATCCCTGAGCTTGGTGCACAGGTTCTGCCGGTAGAGCTCGGCTCTGCCCGCGCCGAGAGAGAAAACAGTGAGCTTGGAATCATACGTTTCTGCAAGAGAGCCTATAAAATCTGCGATTATGGCCCTTACTCCACTGCAGACCGCGAGATCAGGGAGCTCCCTGTATATGCCGGGCTGTTCCCATAGCAGCTCTCCCGTTATTTCGCAAGGCTGTCTCATGACGGCGCGTTTTCCTTTTCCTTGCCCGTATCTTTCCAGAAGCTCGAATACTCCGAGGCAAGCTTATGGTATTCCTTGAAGAGGGGAAGCAGTTCCGTGACCTTGTCCCTGGGCATTTTTATGGTGGCGCCTTCATAAACGCACTTCGCGGGGAGACCTATCTCCTCGTCGCTGTAAGGGCCAAAGACCCTGCAGTTATATGGCCTCACCTCATGGATGGAGCAGTTTTTTCCCTCTCTCTTGAGAAACATACAGGTTTTCCCCGTCTGCCCCCAGGTGGGGCCGAGTTTGATAAGCTCCTCGTAGAGCTCTGTCCGTCCTGTCCTCATCAGGTATTCAAGGATAAAATCATACTCAATCTCCCGGTAAGGGATCTTTGCGAACGGGCAGCAGCTCACACAGGACCCGCATTCCTTCTCATTTTTCTTGAGCTGTTCATCGACAGAGCGATAGAGGCTCTTCATCCTGTCATACCATTGATCGTTCATAGCTCTGCTCCTTTGCAGTAAGATTTTGGCCTAGGCCCTGGCGCCCGGATCCAGGAACCGCCCGATTCTCCCCAGTATGGCTTCCCTGGGAAGAGCGCCCCTCATGGTCTCCAGCAGCACTCCGCCGCGAAAGAAGAGGAGCGTGGGCACCGCCTCTATACCGAAGCGGGCCGCCGAAGCCCTGCTCATGTCAACGTTCACCTTGCATATTTTCAGTTTTCCCGCCATCTCATATGCGAGCTGTTCAAGCACCGGTGCAAGCGCCTGGCAGGGGCCGCAGCGCGGCGACCAGAAATCCACAAGCACAGGGAGAGGCGAGCGCGATACCTCGTCACCGAAGCTCTCATCGGTGACGGCTATAGGTGTCACCCAGGGCGGGGGAAGCGGGGACTTGCACCGGCCGCAGAGAGGCTCCTGGTGAAGCCTCTCGAACTGGACCCTGTTTCCCGCGCCGCACTTCGTGCACCTGATTATCATTGAATCCCCGGCCATTAGTCATCACCTCCGGGCTTCCCTGATTTCAGCGGTCTCAGTTTTTCCCCGACACGCTCACATCCTTGAAATAGAGATGGGGTGAAAGAACGCCGCCCTCGTATGAAGCTTCCTTTCCAATGCCAAGAATGTTGTTCTTAAGCAGATCGTAAACATTCCCGGCCACCATGGTATTTCTCACGCGCCCTGCTATCTTTCCCTTCTTCACAAGGAATCCCAGCTCCACGTTCATTGAGAATTCCCCTCCGAGCAGGTTCGACTGCCCTCCCCCGATAACCTGGTCAACAATGAGGCCCTCATCCATGCCCTCCACCATCTCTTCATAAGTCATCTCTCCCGGCTGTACCTGGAGATTCGAAGGCCCCGGCGAGGGCGGCATGAGGAGCGCCCTGCTTGCCGAAGCTGTTGATTCGCTTTGCAGTATGGCCGCCGTCGAGAGATCGAGCAGGTAGTTTTTGAGGATGCCGTGCTCATAAAGGGGGAAGCGCTGGCTGGGAACGCCTTCGTCGTCAAAGGGTGATGAAAGAAGGCCTGATTCCATAAGGGCATCATCGTAGAGCGAAAAGCGATCGTCGAGAACCTGCTCGCCAAGGCGGTCTGTAAGGGGTGATGATTTCGCCGTGATCGTCCTCCCGTTCAGGCCCGTGGTGAGGGCCACGACCAGGTCAGGCACCGTCTTGGGGGTGAAGATCACCGGTATCTTTTTCGACGGCAGATCGACGGAGCGCTTGCATAGCTTCTCTTTCCAGGCGATATCGGCAATGAGCGCGAAAGGGTTCTCGGGAAGCTTGCATCCGCTCTTGTACTCGTTGATATAGAGAAACTCGCCTTCGTGCACGATAAGGGCTGATATGAGAATGGAAAAGATGGACTTGTAATAAATCTTGTCCACACCCTTCGTGAAAAGAGAGGTCTCTTTGAAGATCCTGTTGAGCTTCACATCCACATAGACTTCGGGGATGATGTCGCGGAGGCGGCTCACGATCCTGTGCCCGAGGGCTTCAGCCTCCTCCATCTCAAAGCTCACGATCCCTGGGTGGAAGATCACGGCATTGGGAAAGCGCTTCCCCTTCCAGAAGGCGAATTTTGCCCTGGGACCGAATTTCGATGCCTCAACGGCGCGCTCCACCAGTTCCCCGGGCCTGTCCCTCATCGTGTCAGAAGCGAAGCCCACCTTGCCGTCCTTGATGACTCTCAGGGAATAGCCTTGGAGGAGCTTTGATTTCACTGACTGAAGCTTGTTGGCTTCAAAAACGACGGGGTACTCTTCGACCTTCGATATGAAAAGCTCCGCATCCTTGCATGATTCAAGTGCCATGGAGAGTATTTTCTCGGCCATATCAGCGTCCTCCTACAATGACGTTTCTGATGAGCACATGGGGGCCGCCCCGCCCGATGGGAAGGGGAACCTGCCCCCCCTTGCCGCACCCCCCCGAGCCGCCGCTGTTGAACATCTGCAGGTCATTGCCAATGCACTCGATGTTCTTCATTGTCTCGAAGATGTTTCCCGTGAGGGTGAGGTCCCTCACCTTGTCCTTTACTTTTCCCTTCACAATCTCGTAAGCTTCACCGGCACTGAAGGTGAACATGTCGAGATTGGTCATTCCTCCCTGGGAGCCTTTCACATAATAGCCCTTCTCTATCTGCTTCACCATCTCGTCAAATTTCCAGCTCCGGGGCTCAATGTAGGTGTTGGTCATCCTCACTATGGGATCATACCTGAAGTCCAGGGCCCTTGCATTCCCTGAGACATTCTCCTTCATCTTTCCCGCCGTCTCCCTGGAGTGCAGGCGTCCCACAATTTTTCCTTCCTTGATAAGGTGATTTTTCCTGGCGGCCACTCCCTCGTCATCATACTTGTTGGTGCCCGAGCAGTCGGCGAGGGTCCCGTCGTCGATCACGGTGAGATCCGATGCGCCAAGGGGCTTGCCCATTTCCATGAGGTCCCTGATCTTCTCGTTTTCAGAGATATGATCTGATTCGCTCATGTGGCCGAAGGCCTCGTGGATAAAAGTCCCTGCGAGCCTGGGATCGATGATGCAGTCGAATTTGCCTCCCTTTGCAGGCTTGGCGTCAAGGAGCGACGCGGCGCTCTCGGTGAGCTCCTTTATTCTCTCGTCCATGTCGCGCACCACGGCAAAGCCCGTGATGCCTCCTATGGAGTCATAGGCCCTCTGCACGTTTGCTCCTTCACGGGCAATGGCCTGCACCGACATGCCGCACTCAACTCTTTCCTCCTCGATGTAGGTGCCTTCCGAGTTAATAAAGTGCTTCTTAATGCCCACGTCCTTGTAAAAGACCGTTGACGTGCTTATCCTTGGCGCGCTGAGTATCAGATCGTTATAGTGGTGGACGAGCTTTTCCTTCTCCGAGAGGGAGATCTCCCTTGGGTCGTCCTTTGAGGGGAGGCGCTTTTTCACCTTGTCTTCCACGTGGGGAACAGCGGCAAGCTCCGTGACGCCGCTTTTTCCCACTTTTGCCTCGCGGGCCGCCAGGAATATGCTCTTGTTGAGATCGTCCATCGCGGTGAATGACACGACTCCCCAGCGGCCCTTGTCTTTTACCCTTATGCAGCCGCCGAAGCCGTGCATCTCACCGATCTGCTCAAGGTTCTTCCCGTTATACTGGATCCTCGTCTCTTTCCTGTCTTCTATCCGCACATCCATGTAGTCCACACGGAGCGTCTTCATAGCCTCTTCCAGCTTTTCCTTCATGGCTTCCCTCCTTGCGGGGGCGGTCCCGCGTAGCCGGGGCCTGTTCCTCCGGGCAAAATTACTTGGCAATTGCAAGCACTGTTATGGTATATCTTTCGAAACATGAATAAGTTCGCACAAATCTTGAAAAACCCTCTCCCCCCCGGGGGGCGCCCTGCATAGAAACGCCCCCGTGCAGACTGACTGATATCGATGAGCCCTGTCAGGTTACCAGGTCAACCTGCCACAAAACCTGACATCACTTGTACCGTAGAGAACTACCTTAAATATCCTGTCGCAGACTCTGAGAGCGGACTTATTGAGAGGCCGATGGGCGTCACAGCGTGCCATAATATTCATAAACCTTGTTTATCCACCAGTACCAGTCCTGGGGATGCATCTGCCCCGAGTCGGTAGTGTCGTTCCAGCCCGTGCCCATGGTGGAGGCGGTGCCCACGCCCGGTCCGAACATGATCATGACCACGCCGGAATCTTTAAGCGCTGCCATATGGCTCCTGTAGGTGATCATGCTCCCGCTCACCGTTACGCCCCCGGGATCGTCGGGATCCTCGAGGCCGAAATAGGCGATTCTGTCAGTGACCTGCTCCTGGGTGAGGCCGTCCTTAAGCGTGCCGCCCCCCCCGCAGGAAGTGGAGACGGAAAAGGTGTCGCCGAAAATATAGGTCGCCATGGTGTCTTCCCATGCGCCGTATGCGGTATCTCCCTGCCAGTTGCCTCCCATGATCGCCTGCCACTTTTTCAGGGTTTCCTTCCAGTCACTTTCAGCATAAGCGATGTCACAGAGATCAGGGAAGAGCTCTCCCTCTTTGACCACCTTGTTCCAGGCAAGGTTGTTCTTGGTCTGGCTGCTGTTGATGTGGCCCACGGGTATCTGCCACAACCCCGCGGGAAGCCCGATTTCTTTCTGTGCCGTCTTCACGAAGAGGGCATAGTTGTTGCAGTGGATAAGGTTCCAGAACCAGCTCGACTTCGATGGATTCTGCCAGCCGATTGCCTGAGCGCTGGTCCAGGGAGAGCAGCTCCCGGCGTCTATCCCATAGCGGTCAAAGAAGAGATAAGCGGCTCCATGTGCGGTGACTCCCGCTTCCTTATAGAACCTGCCCGCCGCGGCGGAGTTTGAGGCCACCTTGGCGCGCGCCTCGGTGAACTTCTCTCCCGTGAGCCCGTCGGTGAAGTGCACGATGCCGTTTCCGGGAGGCGGGTCCGGGTTGCCGGGGTATGAGGTGCACCATATGTTCATCTTCCAGCCGAACTGTGTCTTTGGCGCATACTTCCGGGCAAGCCAGTTCATGGTGAGCACATAGCCCCTGACGGTGTTGATGGTGGAGTCGTCAACACCGGTGATCTCTCCCGGCTTCGCAAGATACTGGTCATTCGAGTCTTTTACCGTGTACACCGCCGAGATGCCCTCTGCTGAGATCTGATCGGGCTTTTTTTCCAGGTTATTGCCGCTGTAGTTCTGCATCATGTAGCCGATGAAGTCGGGCTCAAGGATCATGAGCGAGAAGGACTTTCCTGAACTTTTGTTCTGGAGCTCAAGGGCCATCACGTAATCCTGAAAGTAAAGGGCCATGTAGGCGGGGTTGTTCACGTTATTGTAGGCTACCTCGGCGCTGTCGCCGCCCCCTCCAGGTATCTGGTAGTAGACAAAGACGGGGATCATTCCGACGCTCGCACTGTCGGCGATATAGGTGGTCAGCATCTCCCCCTGCTGAGTCCCGTTCCATCCTTTGTACCAGCCGCCTGTTTCGAAGCCGCCCTGCAGGTAGATATAGCGCATGTCCATGGGAGCCTCTTCCCAGAGAGGCTTGCTGGTGCGGAAGTCCTTGTCCATGGAGCCGATGGCAAGGTAAACGGGGAGGGCGGCGACGCTCCCTGTCTCATCTTTCACGATGAGGCCGATGCTTCTTTTCAGCCCGAGCTGGGGGACCTCAAGGGTGAGCCCCGCTCTCCCGGCGCGGAGGGGCGTGATGACGAGACGGTTCCCGCCGGTGACGGCGACCCCCGCGACTGATGATCTGTTCGATCTTGCCATGACCTCGGGAGCCGCTCCCGCCGTCCCGCCCGCTCCTTCCACGGAGACCGCGATGGTGGTGGTGGTGCAGTCCACGGCGAGCGATGAAAGGGGGTTCTCCCGGGAATCGCCCACGCCCTGGAGCACAATCGCGGGATTAACGGGCTGTGTGTCTAAGGCGGTGCCTCCTCCGGCATGGAAAGAGCCGCCCGTGGCGCCTCCTGAGCCGCACCCTCCGCCGAAAGTGCTCAGGATGAGCATGCACAGGCACAGCGCCGCGGTGACTGTTCTTCTCTTCATTGAATCGCCCTCCTTGTTGTTTGCCCGCCTGCTCTTCCTGCGCCCATGCCGCGGATTCTCCGAATCTTAGGAGCGGGGAGGCGGATTCACATCCAGGTCCCTTATGAAAAAGTGTACCATTCATTTCAAAGGGTTGTCAAGCGACCGAAGTGAACATGGAGCATCCCCGAAAGCTCCCTCTTTGTGCTCCCCATGAAATTATTGCTTCAGCCGGTGAATATGCATTTGCTTATGGCGAGAGAGGATTTTTCCCTTCTTTCGAAAAACAAGACAAGGAGCCTCCCGGAATCAGAAAGGAGAAACCCTCATGATGAAAAAAGCACTCACTCTGACGCCATGTGCCCTTCTCATAGGCATGATGTTCGCGGCGGGTTGCGGCGGCAGCAACAGTGATCCCTCGGTATCGATGGGTCAGCCTAGCGGGAGCCCGGCGGAATTCACTTACTCCCGTCAGATAAACGACAACGGCATCTTTTACGAACCCTACGGGGTATTCGTGGACTCCGCAGGGAATATCTACGTGGCCGACACTCTGAATCACAGGATCCAGAAGTTTGGCGCCGCAGGGAACTTCCTTCTCACCTTCGGGCTCCCTGTGGGCTCCGCCCAGGCAATGCTCACGCCCTGGGGAGTATGCGTGGACTCCACGGGCAACCTTTATGTGACAGACAACGCCGGGGGATCGGTGAAGAAATTCGACTCCCAGGGCACCTGCCTCATGGAGTTTACCGATAACGGCTCCCGGCTCTCGTCCCCCTCGGGCGTCGCCCTTGACGGGGCAGGCAGTCTCTATGTGACGGGCTCCACGTGGGTCAAGAAATTCAGCGCCACGGGAGCGTTACTGCTCTCCTTCGGGAGCTCCGGCTCCGGCGACGGGCAGCTCTCCTCACCTGAAGGGATATACGTGGACAGAGGGGGGAACATCTATGTCGCCGACAGCAAAAATGACAGGATCTGCATTTTTGATTCCGCAGGCACTTTCATCGCAAAGTTCGGCACCTTCGGCCGGGGAGACGGCCAGTTTTATACGCCCACGGACGTTGCCCTCGATGCCGGGGGCAACATATATGTCTGTGACATGAACAATAACCGCATCTGCAGGTTCGATCCCCAGAGAGCTTTCGTGATGTCCTTCGGCAAGCTCGGGGGGACTGACGGCGCCTTCAGCTTCCCCTCGGGACTGTGCCTCGATTCCACGGGAAATATTTACGCGGCCGACACGGGGAACAACAGGATCCAGAAGTTCGACGGCTCCGGCACCTTTCAGTCCCGGATCGGGGGGACCTTTGATTCGTTCCTTGATACCTTCGGCGTGGGAGCCGACTCTTCAGGCAGCTGCTACCTCGTGTCCACAGAAAGAAATCACGTGCAGAAGTTCGATTCCTCGGGAAATTATGTCGCCGCTCTCGGCGGCCCCGGTCCCCAGCCGGGCAGGTTCAATGCCCCCGCGGGGATCTTCGTGGACGCTTCAGACAATATACTGGTCGCTGACGGGGGGAACCACAGGGTGCAGAAGCTCGATTCCTCGGGAAACTTCCTGATCACCTTCGGAAGCAGCGGGTCAGGCGACGGGCAGTTCAGCTCACCCTGCGGCGTCTATGCCGATTCCACGGGAAATATTTTCGTCACTGACAGGATCAACGACCGGGTGCAGAAGTTCAGCTCCCAGGGCGCCTTTCTCCTCAAATTCGGAGCCACGGGCACGGGAAGCGGCCAGTTCATCGCCCCCCGGGGGATCACCGGCGACGCCCTGGGTGACATATATGTGACGGACGGCAACGGCATACAGAAGTTCGATTCCTCGGGCAATTTTCTCCTGAAATTCTCCGTCACCTCTTCCGATAGCGCTTCCCCCATGGGAATCGCCGCCGACGGCAGCGGAAATGTCTGTGTCTCCTTCGCCGGGGCGACGAGTGCCACGGGAAACAGGATCAGCATGTTTGACTCAGGCGGCACCTGTCTCGGTGATATCGCTTCTTACGGCGCGGGAAACGGCCAGGTGCTCCTCCCAAAGTACCTGTGCATCAGAAACGACATGCTTTATGTCTCTGACGACCACAGGATAGGGATATTCGCAAGGCAGGCCGGGAGGTCTGAGTGCCCGAAGGAGGCGCGATGAAGGTCCTTCTCCTCTTCCCCCCGCAGGCACAGCCATTTCTCCCCCACCTTGCCCTTCCCTCCCTTTCGGCATACCTCAGGGCCGGGAGCACCCATGAAGTCTCCCTGATGGACTTGAATCTCTCCTCCTACGAGTATTTCCTCTCCCCGGAATTCCTTTCCAACAAGCCTGACGCCGTTTTCTCGCTGATAAGCGAGGCCCTGGGCCACCTCCGCTCAGGGGAGGAATACCTCAGGGAGGACAAATATTACTGGAGCACCACACTCCTCACCAATATGCTCAGAGAGATCGGGATGCGCCATGAGGGGACCTCGCTTGACCTGAAAGACTTCCGGATGGAATACAGGACATCCTCATCGGAGCAGGTGCTGAGAGCTACGCGGGACTATCAGAAGAACCCCTATATTGAATTCTTCGAAAAAGAGGCCCTCCCCGCAATTCTCGAAGAGAAGCCGGAACTTATAGGGATCTCGGTGAGCTGGCCTTCGCAGATAATACCGGCCTTCACCCTGGGCAGGCTTCTCGTGGCACGCCTTCCCGCAGTGCATGTCACCATGGGAGGGAGTATGATAACCCACCTGGGCGCCATGCTTGCATATAAAAGAAAGCTTTTTTCCTGCTGCCACTCTTTCATAGTATATGAAGGCGAGGTTCCACTGCTGGCCCTTGCCGACGCGGTGGCGCAGAAGAAAAGCCTTCATACGGTGCCCGGCATCATATTTCCTGAAGGGAAGAAACACATGGGGACCGTGGCACCCCCTGCGCCGCTGCCGGTAAATGACCTTCCCACGCCTGACTTCCAGGGCCTTCCTCTGGGGCGCTATTTCTCACCCAAGATTTATCTTCCCCTGTCGGCCTCGAGGGGCTGTTACTGGAACCGCTGCGCCTTCTGCAATCATTCCATGAGCCTCTCGTCATTCCGCATGAAAAAGGCTGCAAGGCTGATTAAGGAAATGGAGAGCATGGCGGCCGCCACGGGGGCGTCACACTTCTATTTTGTCGATGACGCCGTTCCTCCGGCCATCATCAGTGGTCTGGCGGAACTTCTTCCCTCCGCACCTCCAAGGTTTCACTGGGGTGGCGAGGTAAGGTTTGACAAGTCCCTGGAGAGGCTTGACTTTGAGAAAGCCGCAGGGGCAGGCTGCCGCTTTCTTCTTTACGGCATGGAATCATCGTGCCAGCGTGTCCTTGATCTTATGCGCAAGGGGTATGATCACCGACTGGCGGCGAAAATCCTCTCCCGGGCCCACCGGGCCGGCATACTCAACTGGATTTTCCTGTTCCTTGGATTTCCCGGTGAAAAGCCTGAAGAGGCGGCGGCAACACTGGAATTCATCGCGGAGCACAATGACCTTATAGATATGATAGCGCCGGGAAAGTTCATTCTCACCGATAATACCGATGTATACAGGAATCCCTCCCTTTACGGTATCGAAAAGGTTGAGGAACGGACCATGGACTATGATCTTCTCACCACCTTCAGGTACCTTGCCACTGGGAGCATCAGCGCCGACACGGCAACGGCAATGATTGAGAATACCCGCAGGCGGAACGCATTTTCAAAGTTCCTCAAGCCCTTTGTCACCGAGTCACACCTTATGTTTCTGAAGAAAGCGGCAGTGCCCGTGCCGTAACGACAAGGCTCTCATTCCTTTACCCTATGAGCCCCCGACCACCCGACCACTTCTTTTTCCCTCCCTGATGTCATGAATCTATTGTCTTACTATTACATCTAATGAAATGTGAAACAAATTTTACAAATTAGTTGAGCCAATAACGCTCAACAATGAGGAGGGATTCAGTATGGCTAGAATAGTGGGAATAGACCTGGGAACAACCAATTCCGTCGTGGCAGTCATGGAGGGAGGGAAGCCCGAGGTAATCGCCAATTCTGAGGGTGGGAGAACAACCCCCTCGACAGTGGGCTTTTCCAAGAATGGAGAGAGGCTCGTGGGAGAGCTTGCAAAGCGGCAGGCCATCAGCAACCCGGACAGGACCATAGTATCCATCAAGAGGAAAATGGGCACCGACTACAGGGTGTCCATAGACGGGAAAGGCTACTCGCCTGAAGAGATATCCTCGATGATTCTGAAGAAGCTGAAGGAAGATGCCGAGCGCTACCTTGGCGAGAAGGTCACCAAGGCGGTCATCACCGTTCCCGCATATTTCAATGACTCCCAGAGGCAGGCCACCAAGAATGCCGGCCAGATAGCGGGGCTTGAGGTCCTGAGAATTATCAATGAGCCCACGTCAAGCGCCCTTGCATACGGCCTTGACAAACAGGAAGAGCTCCTCACGGTCCTTGTATTTGACCTGGGCGGCGGCACCTTCGACGTGTCAATCCTGGAGATAGGAAACGGTGTCTTCGAGGTGAAGTCAACGTCGGGGAACACCAACCTTGGCGGTGATGACTGGGATCAGAAGCTCATAAACCATTTTACTGAGGAGTTCAGAAGAATGCAGGGCATAGACCTGAAGCATGACAGGATGGCACTGCAGAGGCTCAAGGAAGCAGCGGAAAAGGCAAAAATAGAGCTTTCCACGGTGCTCCAGACGCAGGTGAACCTTCCCTTCATCACGGCTGACCAGAATGGACCGAAGCACCTTGATATGACCGTCACAAGGGCAAAATTTGAGGAAATCACGGCAGATCTCGTCCAGATGTGCGCCGGGCCCGTGAACCAGGCTATGGCGGACGCAAAGCTCGATCCAAAGGATATTGACAGGGTTCTTATGGTAGGGGGCGCTACAAGGATGCCCATGATAGTGAATTATGTGAGATCACGGTTTGGGAAAGAGCCTAATAAGGACATCAACCCTGACGAATGCGTGGCGCTTGGCGCGGCAATCCAGGGGGCAGTGCTCTCCGGAGAAGTGCAGGATGTGGTGCTCGTCGATGTCACCCCCCTCACTCTCGGCATTGAGACGCTTGGAGGAGTCATGACAAAGCTCATTCCCAGAAACACTTCCATACCGTGCTCAAAGTCGGAGATCTTCTCGACTGCCGCTGACAACCAGCCTGCTGTGGATATCCATGTGCTCCAGGGCGAGCGGGAATTTGCCGCCGACAATAAAAGCCTCGGGAAGTTCGTGCTGTCCAACATCCCGCCGGCTCCGCGGGGAATGCCGCAGATCGAGGTGGCCTTCGACATAGACGCCAACGGCATACTCCAGGTGACGGCCAAGGACAGGGCCACGGGAAATACGCAGAATATCCAGATCAAGGCCACGACAAACCTGAGCGATCAGGATGTGAAGCGCATGGTAAACGATGCCCAGCAATACGAGTCACAGGACAGGAAGCGCCGTGAGATGGTGGAGCTCAGGAATAACGCTGAGAGCCTCATCTACACCACGGAGAAGACCATGAGAGATCTGGGCTCGAGCCTTGACAGCTCAATGCGCTCAAAGATAGAGAGCGCCATAAGCGACCTGAGGTCAAGCGCCAGGGGGGAAGACTCCACCAGGATCAAGGCCGATATGGAGAAGCTCACCCAGGCAGTCTATGAGCTCTCGTCAAAGGCTTACGGCCAGCAGCAGAGCCACCAGGGCTGCTCGTCAGGCACATGCAACACAGGCGGCGACGGCGGATCTTATGGCGCTTACGGTCACGGCCCCCAGGGACAGGGGCGCCAGGGCGAAGGCCAGAGAGATGATGACATAATTGATGCTGAATATCATGTGAAAAATTAACAGGTCCCTCCGCTCCAGGCGAGGCGCCGGCACCGTGCCGGTGCCTCTTTTTTTTGCTTCTCTCTTCCCACGCCGTTGAAGGAGATTGCCTCCCCTTGTGTAATAAGTCATTATTCTTTATATACTCACGCTCATTATGAACCACGGGATCATCTGGTTTTTTTATTACGTGAGCCTGCGGAACCTCACAAGGTAAGGAGAAAGCTTCCGGCACAATGGAAGGAAACATCGCGAAATCTGTCAAGGAGTCATGGTTCGGTGACGGGGTCCATGCCGATTCACGCCTTATAGGCCTCGAGATCCCCAACGTCACTGAATCCTATTTCATCAACGAGCTTATAGCCGTGGCCATTGCCGTAGGAGAGGAAAAGCTCGGGAAGGCCATCCTTGAGGAAAAGATCAAGAACCTGCAGCTTCGTTTTTTTGAATCATACCGGAACTTCCTCACCATCTACTCGGAGGCCCAGCTCCCCGAGGTCATCGACAAGGAGGCCCAGAAAATTCTCAAGGCCTTCGAGGAGCAGGAAAAGGCCCTCGCCGAGCTTCTCCTCTATTTTGTGGACTCCGACACCAAGCACATTGCCCAGGGCCTCCATATTCTTGTATCTGCCTTCAAGCAGATGTCGCAGGCCAACAAGAACTTCCAGCGCTACCAGCTTGCCATGGGAGGCAAGGAATGCCCTGACTGCGGCTACATAAACGTGCCCGGAGAAGTGTACTGCAAGAAATGCAAGCACGTCTTCGCCATGGCCACCGAGGAGATCTCCAAGGAGTTCGATCTTATGAGCACCATCGACATGGAGATAGAGATCACCACTGGTGGCCTCCTCTTCCCCAAACACCTGGCAAACCTGCAGAAAAATTTTCTCAAGATGACAAAGAGCGATATCTCCATGAGAGAGTTTATCGGAGAGGTGGACTGGCTCCTTGCTCTCCTCCACAGGACCAAGCTCAAGACAGAAAAGGTGCTCTTCAAGGAGACCATCGGCAAGGCGAGGGAAGGAATCATACAGATTGGCTGGGCGCTCATGGACGGCCTCAATATCGTGAATATCTCCATGAACAAGATAAGGCTCTGCCTCCTCACTTTTGACCTCGGCAGGATGCAGGAGGGATGGACAGAGCTTCTTTACGGTTCCAGGAAAATGATGCAGGGAAGCCAGTTTTATCCCCTCATTGACAAGCAGGCCCAGGAGGACGGGGCAAGAATGGATGAGGAAGTACGCTTCTTTGATGAGGCTGAAAGCTGAAAGGAAGCCAAGCCTCTATTGAGGCGGCATCACCATTTTCAACGGCTCAATATTCACGCTCACCAGAAAAACCAGAAGTGCCGCAAGGGCAAGTATCTTTCCCGTCCTGCCGGGCGGCCTGTCATCATCTATTGAGCCGGGATTCCCGGCAAGGGCAAAAACCAGGGCAAGGACGGCCAGGGTGATCCAGCCTTTCCAGTAAAGCAATCCCAGCAGAATCAGCACTGCCACCACCAGAAAAGAGAGAATACGGTGCGCTTTTGCAGGCATGAAGGCCCTTGTAATATGACCACCGTCAAGCTGGCCGACAGGCAGAAGGTTGAAGCCATTGATTAGGAGGGCAAACCACCCTGCGAGCGCCAGGGGATGCAGCATGATATCCTTCCCCTCGGGTATCGCCCTGAAGCCATAGGCAAGATAATGAAACAGGAGAGGATCGCCCAGGGAGATATAAGGGGGCTTTATGCCTGTGATATCGACAAGAGGCGACATTGAGAGGCCAACGGCTATCACGATCACTGACGCCAATACGCCCGTAAGGGGACCGCTCGCACCAAGCTTTACCATCGCCTCCCTGTCGGGGGGAGGGGTCCTGATATTGATGACGGCGCCGAGAGTCCCAAGGGACAGCACGGGGATCATGGGGATGAAATAAGGAAAGCTCGCCTGAATGCCATTTTTTCTTGCCGTGACCCAGTGGGCCAGCTCGTGGCTTCCCAGGATGAAGAGGAGCCCCAGGGAAAACCCTGCGGCGCCCCCCCATATGTTCTTGATGAGCTTCATCGCATAGAGATCATAGCTCATGAAGTAGCCTGTCAGAGTGGTGGTGATAATGGTGAGCACCAGAAGCACAAGGTGAAGGATGACATTCTGCCCCTTCCCCCTCCTGCCCACTTTCAGGAGACGGCAGAAGCGGATCCCCTCCCTCCTCCGTATGAAGGGTATGAAGCCTTCATCGGAAAGCTTCTGCACCAGCTCTGCAGGGAGCTTCACTCCCTCAGGTACGGGAAAGTAAAAAGAAGCCCCCTCAAGAGCAATCCATTCAATGGGTAAATACCGGCTTATCAGAGGGAAAAGGCTCTCTCTCATGTCCCTCAGCTCCGAGGGCTCGAGGGGCACGGCACCGCAGGGGCATATGCCCTTCAGGGCCCCGGCGGTAGGGAATGCCCTGCCACACCGGGGGCAGTAGTAAAGCCAGCCTTCTCCCTGCCCGGGGCCCTCTGCGCTGACAGGCTCTTTCGTTCCGTCCATCATCAATTCTCTCTTCCTCTGTGACAGGGACGCATCTTCAGGTGCGCCACTCTGATAATTTATTCCCGGGGGAGGGAGATTCCTCTCCTTTCGTGGCGGGGAAATATTTCTCCCGCCCCTGCGAGGATTTTGAGAGGAAAAGAGCCCTCAGTGCGGTAATATTGTGAGGGTGGCCTTTGAGAAATATATCAATGGGAAGGCCTCCCGGGAAGTCCTATTTATTCAGAAGGAAGGTGACATGTATGGCAGGCAGGTTTTTCATTTCCCTTGTTCTTGTCCTTATTTTCGCGGTTATGGCAGCGGCGGTGCCCCCGGTTTATGGGCAGCAGCCCTCTTCCAGCGATGTCGCTCCTGACAAATGGCCAAAGACAGCCGTGGTAAACGGCATAACCTATACCATTTACCAGCCCCAGCTAGACAGCTGGGACACCTTCACCCTCGAGGCCCATGCCGCCGTGTCGGCCCTCTCCCAGGACTCAAAGGAGCCTGTCTTCGGCGTCGTTCAGATCAGCGCCGGAACCTATACCGACAAAGTGTCCCGTACAGTCTATTTTCATGATATCAACGTGACAAAAGCCGTGTTCCCCTCAGCGCCCGACAAGGCGGAACAGTACCGCCAGGACATCCAGAGCACCGCTGCGAACGGCAATGCCACCATGCCTCTGGACCAGCTCCAGGCTTCGCTTTCAATACTGGGGCAGCAGCAGGCAGGCAACGCCGTGCCTCTTCAGAACAGTCCTCCAGCCGTAATTTTTTCACAGAAGCCGGCCGTGCTTGTCTCTGTTGACGGCACCCCCATCTGGGCGGCCGTAAAGGGGAGCAGCCTTCAGAGAATCCTCAACTCGAGGGCCCTTGTCTTCAAAGACTCTTCAGGCCAGCTCTACCTCCACCTCTTTGACGGGTTCATGGAGGCCCCGGCCCTTTCAGGTCCCTGGACAGTGTCGGACAGCACCCCGCAAGGTGCCGACGCCATCGCCCAGGGCCTGGCGAAACAGAATACCGTTGACCTGATGGAAGGCCAGCCTGACGACAAGACAAAGGCAAAGCCCTCCCTTTCCTCTTCTGCACCCGATATCTACGTAGTCACGACTCCCACGGAGCTCGTGGTGACCGACGGCACTCCCAGCTGGGTGCCTCTTGACGGGACCATGCTCCTCTATCTCAAGAACACCACCGGCAATGTCTTTAAATCCCTTTATGATCAGCGGACCTATCTGCTGGTCACGGGCCGCTGGTTCTGGGCCCCCGATTTCAAGGGCCCCTGGCAGTATATTGCCGCGTCTGCTCTCCCGGCCGATTTCGCCAAGATACCCGACGCGAGCCCCAAGGAGAATGCCAAGGCCTCAGTGCCCGGAACTCCGCAGGCCCAGGAGGCCCTCATATCAAACCAGATACCGCAGACGGCCACGGTGAACATCAGCCAGGCGAAGTTCACTCCCCAGATAAACGGCGATCCGAAGCTCCAGACAATCGCCGGGACTCCCCTCTCCTATGTGCTGAACTCAGCGACTCCCCTCATCCGCGTCGATGAGAAAACCTGGTACGCATGCGTGAACGGCCTCTGGTTCTCCGCCACCTCGCTTGCCGGCACATGGAGCGCCGCCACCAAAGTCCCTGCGGTGATTTACTCCATCCCTCC
This sequence comes from Candidatus Eremiobacterota bacterium, assembly GCA_031082125.1. Taxonomy (NCBI): domain Bacteria; kingdom Bacillati; phylum Vulcanimicrobiota; species Vulcanimicrobiota bacterium. The sequence continues at coordinate 55,498 of JAVHLM010000007.1, read as the reverse complement.
CAGTTCCCCCCTTTACTATGTCACTTTCGTCAAAGTGTACGGCTCCACCCCCGATACCGTGACCTCGGGATATACCCCAGGCTACATGGGAACCGCGGTATCGCCCGACAATACCATCGTGTACGGTACAGGCTATGATTACACGGACTACTACGACGACGACGGCTGGTACCCCGCTCCAGTAACTTACGGCTACGCGGCGAATCCCGCGTGGACTCCCTGGACGAACTGGGCAATCGGCTTCGGACTCGGATGGGCCTACGGCGACGCTATGGCGGACTGGTGCTGGGGAGTGGCTCCTTACTGGGGAGCCATGCCCTACGGGTGGGGCTATGGCGGATGGGCAGGTAATTATCCCCGCTGGGGGCCGAACAGCTGGTCGGCCACGACAGGCAACGTATATTCCCGCTGGGGCAATACGGGCGTCGTGACAAGGACATCGGGAGGCTACAACGCGTGGACAGGGAACGCCTGGGCAAGCAAGGTCGGCCACTCCTACAATTCAGTGACAGGGCAGATCTCTGCCGGGCAGAGGGCCGGCGTCGAGAATGTCTACACGGGAAACTATGCTTACGGCAGCCGCGGCGGCACCTACAACCCCAGGACCGGCGCTTCGGCATCCGGCGAGCGCGTCAACGTCGGCAATGCGGGCTCGGGGTCAAAAGAGACCGTGGGAGCGGGGAAGGTAACGGGCCCCGGCGGCCAGACCACCCATGTCCAGCAGGCAGGTAACAACTACTATGCCGAGCGCGACGGGAGCGTGTACCGCAATACGGGGAGCGGCTGGCAGCAGGTTGACAACAGGGGCTCATGGAACAATGTCCAGAACGCCGGCACCGTCAACTCCCTGGAAGATCACCAGTGGTCGCGCCAGGCCGGCGAGCAGCGCGCTGCTGCTTCTTCGTGGGGCGGCGACTGGGGAGGAGGCTTCCACAGGGCCGAGTCCTTCGACAGGGACTGGGGCGGTGGCGGCTGGGGCAGAAGTGGCGGCTTTGGAGGCTTCAGGGGAGGCTTCGGTGGCTTCAGGGGCGGGCGCCGCTAAGTGGTATCGGGCTCTTTTCAGCACTTCAAGGGTATCATCCTGGACCTGGATGATACCCTTGCGCCTGAGAAGGAGTTTGTTTACTCCGGATTCATGGCCGTTGCAGAGGAAATGGAGAGGCGGTTCGGCCTGGTTGCAGAAAGAGCTCTCGGAGAGCTCCGGGAGCTCTTTGACCGCGGCGAAAGAAAGCTCCTCTTCAACAGGGTCCTTGAGGAAAACGCCATGCCTTACTCTGAGCAGGACATCTCACAGCTGCTCTCCCTCTACCGCCGCCACAGGCCCTCAGGCTCTTACCGGCTTTATGAGGACGCCGGAGAAAGCCTGCCTTATCTCGCCGGGAATTTCCTGCTGGCTCTCATCACCGACGGCGACAGGGCCATGCAGGAGCGGAAGATCGGGGCTCTTGGCATCGGGAGTCTTTTTTCCCCCCTCATCATCAATGAGAGCAGAGAATATTTCAAGCCCCACCCCCGGTCATACGAAAAGATCCTGAAAGAGTGGGAGATCCCTCCATGCTCAATCGCCGTGCTCGGCGACAATGTCCTCAAGGATTTCGTCACGCCAAAGGCCATGGGGATGCTCACCGTAAGGATCGCGAGGGGCGGGATTTACCGCGCGGCAAGGGGGAAAAAGCTCTGGAGGGCCGAATATACCGTAAAGAGCACCGGGGGATTCCTGGAGCTTCTTGCCAGGCTTGACAGGGGCTTCCAGGGAATGCAGTGAGAGAGGGGACTCAAAGAGTGGAAGAACATCACATGGAACTGATTGCCACGGCACAGAACACCCAGATCCTCCGCTCCCCCAGGAATGTGCTCACCACTTTCGGAAACACGAGAATCCATTACTACATCCTCACCGATCCCGTGTACAAGGGGCTTCTTGACAACTCTGACGACACTGTCCTGAGAGAGGGGTACGTGATTGCGGAAAAGCCCAGGATCATCACGCCGAATTACCTCAGGAACATCTTTCAGGGATTCGAGCACGGCAGCGTTTATGCCCGGCACCTTATCGAAGCCTACGGTCCCTGCGAGCCGGGAATCATGTACCAGTATTCCAACGACTTCAAGTCCATGGAGGTAGTCACCACGCCCCTCGAGGAAGTCGCGCGAAAGCTCGGAGAAGACCTGGACAGGGAAAACGAGCCCTTCGCGGCCGTCATCAAAGGTGACAGAAAGCTCTGGGATGTCTCTCTCATGCTCTTTATATACAGCTTCACAGGACAATCTCTGAAAAGCAACCTCTCCGAGCTCGGGTCGCTCGGCATGCTCTCCGTAGACCGGTCTGGTGTCACAGGTGAGAGCCGTTTCCACATAGAGAGGCTTTTCAGGGAGGTTGAATCGGGAAAGACAGACCCCTCGCTGCTGAAAAAGGAACTGGATGCCTGGGGGGTCTTTGAGGAATACGAGGACCGCTTCCTGGACCTTTTCAGGAAAAAAGAATGAGCGGGCCGGTCATGCCTTGCGGGAGACCTTTCGCCTGATGATGATGCTCTTAGAGAGGAGTATCCGTGAAAGGGCGATGACAAGGTCATCAAGAAGCTGCCCCTCCTCTTTCGTGAGAACCCCCTGCTGCTCCCTCACCTTGTTCAGAGCGGCCTCGTTGTTGATGAGCAGGTGGGCAAGCTGGGCTATACCCTTCGCCGAGTCAATGAGGAGGCCCAGCTTCTGGCCCTCGGTAAGGGGCGGGCCTTTTTCCATGGAATTGAGCTTCACGCGGTAGATATAGACTCTCTTGATGATGGGACAGGTGTCCAGAACAAGGGGAAGGTTGTCAAGGGTAATCTCCCTCGGCACTTTGAGGAGAGCTCTGTTCCCTTCCTGATCGATGGAAAAAGTCTTTCTCGCGAGCTCTATGAGCTCGTTGCTTCTCCTGTAAAGATCCGAATGCCTTGACGAGGCCGTTTGGGCTTTCATGCTCTCCACCAGAACCCCGGTTATTTCCCGAGTGATTCACCGCAGCAAGGCACAATTCCTTTTCATGCGCGACGGCTGTCCCCGGTACTCCGGATCGGATTGTGACGAAATCTTAATAGAGTTTATGACAAAATCTTAATAAATTGTTAACACTATGTTAACAGCCATGTGAAATAATATATACAGAAGCAAAAATTATGTAAAGGAGATGTGACATAATGAAGAAAATGATGGCATTCCTGGTGATTATGTGCCTCGTAGTGGGCACGGCATTCGCATCGACAGGCTACAAGGTGCAGAGCGGCAACGCGGCAACGGTGGACAACGCGGCAGTCAACGGCGGCTCCCTCTACCAGGGGACAGTCAATGTCTCAGGCGCAATGAGCGGCACCTACCAGTATGTGTACAGCTCGGGTCTCTTTATCAACAGCGCCATACTCCAGATGATGAGCGCCGACCTCGGCAACCCCTATACCGCAGCTCTTAACTGTGTTGCCCCCTCGGTGGGCACCGAGCTCGCCACCACGCAGAGCTTCGTGTGGAACTGGGGCAACTTCTCATGGAACGCCAGCAGCAACTGGACCAACCTCGCATGGGTGGCCCAGAACCAGGTGCCCGGCAGAACGGCATCATGGTCAGGAAATGATGAATGGGGCAACGAATCAACGGCAACCATCACCGGCAATGACGACTCAGCGGGCACCCACTCCTACACTTACGACACCACCGTCGCCGTAAGCTATGACAAGGACAGCGGCTCCCACAAGCTGGGCTCATCATCACAGATGACCACCAACAGCGTGCACTACAGTGTGTATGACACATCAGGCAACAAGTACGTCAGCCCCATCGTCCTTGACATGACAGGCTCAGGCAAGCTCGAGGCTTCCAAGGGCGAGTACCTCCCCCACTCTTCCTTCGACAGGTCCAACATGGTGCTTATGGACTTCTTCGGCAACGGCTTCGAGATAGCGATGGAGTGGGTCGGCCCCAATGACGGCCTCCTCGTGACTCCCAAGGCTGACGGCTCAATCGACGCCTCGTGCCTCTTCGGCTCGAACGGCGGCTTTGAGAACGGCTACGAGAAGCTCTCCCTCTATGACAGGAACAACGACAACAAGATTTCAAACGATGAGCTCAAGAGCCTCGCAGTGTGGCAGGACAAGAACCAGAACGGCATAGCCGACAAGGGCGAAGTCGTCAGCGTCAAGGATGTCGGCATCACCTCGCTGAGCCTCCAGACCAAGAACTTCATGAGCAGCTTCGAGCGCAACGGCAAGACTTACAAGATGTGGGACTGGTGGCCGAGCGCAATGGAGCTCAAGAAGGTCAGCTCAAAGTAGCATCACCTATCACCGCGTGCAGGAAGGGCCGAAAGGCCCTTCTTTTTTTCCTCAAAGGATTTCACCCCTCCTTCATCGAAAAAAGTGAAGAGAACAATACCATTACCCTATCTTGCAGGAGGAGGTATCCCCTTATGCGGAGATTTCAGCAGGCAGCCTTTTCAGCGCTCATCGCCATCCTCATTGTCTGTATGCCGGCAATGGCAGATGTGCGAATCGGCCAGGTGAAGCTTTCCTCAAAGAAGATAAACCTTGTCAAGTTTGGCATAATGAACATCTCAGGTGATGGGAAAATCGTCACCTGCTATGAAAAAGTGAGCGATCTGAAGCTCAAGCAGAAAGGCTTCGTCTTCAAGCTCTGGATATTTGAGTTTATGGGCGAAACCCGCGATGACGTGAAAATCAGCGAGGTCCTTCTCCCTCTCACGGAGTTCCAGACAATGGCCCTCTCTGACGATGGCAGGACAGGCATCATCACCGGCAACAGGGGAGCAAAATTCCTGAAGGTGGACATTCCCTCCAGGACAGTGACAGTGCTCTTTGACCACAAGAAGGGCGCTCCCGGCTTCCGCTCCGACGAGGGTATCCTCAACTACCTGCAGGAAAAATTCCTGAGCTGGGGCTATTTTTACAACAATGAAGACCTTGTCACCAAGCGCGCCATTGCCATGATTGATCCTGCAAAAACAGGCGCCGACGTCTTCCAGCCTGCCTTTGATACAGGGCCTTTCGAAAAAAGATATTACAATTCCCGCTATATTGAGTGGGTTTCCAAGAATCAGTGTTTTGTCATCGGCAGAAAGAAGGGCGCCAAGGAGCAGACTCTGGCTTTCTATGACAATGGCACACTCAAGGAACTGGAAAAGGCCCCCCAGTTCAAGACGGCGGCGGCAGCCGGCAGCAGGGTGGTATACTGCATGGCACATCAGAAAGACAAGACCGAAGTGTATCTCAAGGACGCTGCTTCCGGAAAATCATGGAAGCTCAACCCTGATGAAAAGCTCTATTCGTATCTCTTCATCTCCAAAAATCAGAAGACTGCCGTCATCGCCAACATCGAAGTGCGCGCAAACAGGATGAGCTATTACTATGCAACGGAAAAGGATGATTTCAAAATCAAACCTGTTGCGGCGCTGCAGAACCAGCCCATGAACCAGTTAAGACTGGCGGCTTTCGGGAAAGCGTACGTCACCTTCAACGGCAACGAGATCTACTGGGGAAAGCTCGAGTAAAATCAAGTTTCATTCAGTCTGTCAGAGGGTGTTGATATCCCTGCTGCCAGGAGCCTTCCCCCGCATGTGCTCGTCAAGCATCGCGGTCTTGTAGGAAGGCTCATTGTTTTCAAGAATTCTGGTGCGGTAGTGCGGAGTCTCCCGCTGGGCGGAGAGCTCCCTGAGCTTGCATAAAAGCTTCTGCGCCAGGTCGAAGCCGGGATACTTGCTCTGGCGGTATTTGGACTGCGTGGCTTTATTTCTCATCCTGCTCTTGTCTTCTATTTTTTCCCTGACGTGCTCATTGCGCATCAGCACATCGAAGAAATCCATCCTGCCGATGGAAAAAACCTTCACCTCTCCCCGCGCCACGATGGAGGAGCTCCTCACTGAATCAGAAATAAGGGCTGTTTCGCCGAAATAATCACCGCTCTCTATCTCTCCCACGGTGATCTCCCGGCCATCGGCACCCTTCTTCACCGCCGATACCGTGCCTTTCGCCAGGATAAAGAACTCATCGCCGAAAGTTCCTTCCCTGATGATATACTCACCATTCTCAAAGGTAATCATCTGTGCCTTGGAAAAAAGCTCCTCGCGTTCATCTCTGGAAAGATCCTGGTAGATCCCCATCTTTCCCAGCACATCCTTGAGCCATATCTGTCCCAGCTTGTCAAGAGGCATCGCTTTTCTCCTCCGCCTGATAAAAGTTTCACATCAATGGCGGTTTTTCCTTTCTCCGGGAAGAACTTCCTCCCCGGGGCACCGGGAGTCTCATTGATGTTCCCGCATCAGCCTGATGCAGGAATTTCACCTCCTCCGGGAAATTACTATAAAAGATGTGGTAGCACCGGCGCCCAGGGTTTTCCATCCATTCCATTCAAGGAGTCTCCATGAAAAAAGCCTCTGGCAGTGAGCGAAGAATATTCCCGCGCAAGACTCTCATTGTGAAAAAAATGACCCTGGCGGAAATCTCCATAGGGGAGCCGGGTGTGCCCAGAATGCACTATGTCTATATCAATGATGTGAGTGAAAAGGGGATCCGCATCTCTACCGACATCCCGCTTCCTTCCCGTAAAGTGATCCATCTGAAGCTCCATCTCGATACCCCTGTGCTCATCCCTGCAAAGGTGCAGTGGAAAAAGGAGCTGGGTATCAGCAATTATACCTATGGACTTGAATTCACCATGGCGGCGGAGTCATTGCAGGACATAGCAAAGCTGATGGAATGGGCCACGCCATATTTTGAAAGGGCATCATTTCACATTAACTCGACAATACACCTCACGACAGGGCTCAGGGAGCCCAACGACACCCTCTATGCCTACATAAAAACCATAAGCCCTCTCAGAATGGAGCTCACGAGCCACAGGGAGCTCCCTGAAAACAGGCCCTTCGAGATTACCTTCAGCCTTGCAAAGGCCCTCACTCCCTGCGTCACAAGAGTGCAGGTACTCTACCAGAAGGATGATTCCGGTGATGACGCCCATCCTGGAGATGAGCACTCCCTGGCCATAATCCTTGAGTTTCTTGATCCTGAAGCGGTAAAAAACCATCTCATAGAAGCTCTTGCCGAGTATCCCTCGATGTAGCGGCAGCCTTTTCAGAAGTGAAAGACAGGGCAATGAATTCTCCTGATAACCGCTGGCGAAACTATTTTCTGGAGCACACAGGTCGTAAAGCGCTTCTGCAGAACGCTTACGAGCACTGGTCTTTCCGCTGGCCTGCCTATGAGCAGATCTTCCGCAGGGTGCCTCCAGGCTCCCGTATACTGGACGTGGGATGCGGCATCGGGTTCAGCGCCATTCTTCTTGCGGGATACGGCTACAAGGCCGTGGGCGTTGATAATGACGAGACCATTATAGAGGAGGCCCGCACTATCGGCTCGCATTTCAACAGTGATGCCGTGTTTGAAGTGCGTTCGGCCTTTGAGCTTGATGAATACTATGACCAGTTTGATATGACCATCTCTTTCGGCGTCGTCGAGCATTTTGATCGAGAGACCACCATCGGGCTGCTCGGCAGGCAGGCGCGCTGCGCTCCCTTTGTGCTCGCCACAATCCCCACGGCTCATTCGAGCGATCCCATCACTGATGAGCGCCTTTACACCACAGGGGCATTCGGGAGGCTTTTTTTTGCGGCGGGCCTCAAGACTGTCGCAAAGTTCACCCTGGGGGATGCGGGCTCTGCAAGGGTCTTAAAGCACCTTCTCCCTCCCGTTCTCTACAGGGCAGTGAAGGCAATATGCTCCTATGCTCCGGGAATAGGCATCGTGGGACAGAGGAACCAATGAAGCCCATCAGGTTCATAGGCTTTGAGATATCGGGGGAGAAGGTGGCCCGGAGAATGGGAGTGGGTTTCTTTCTCTACTTTCTCTCAAAGGCAAAAGGCGTCATCACCTTTTTCTTTTTCACAAGGATACTTGGCACGGGAGGGTACGGCGATCTTTCAATGGTGCTCCTCACGGCAGGAGTGCTCTATCCCCTTGTGAAAGTGGTGCTCTCATACGGATTCAGGGTTTACTCGACACACCTGACCGATCCGGACGAGATCAGAAGAAATTTCACCACGACGCTCTTTCCCGCCCTGGCATTCAGCGCCCTGAACCTCATGGTTTTCACCTTCTGCGACCTCTCCTTCATCAGCCCGTCTCTCAATACCTACCGGTACTGGATCGCCGCGCTGGTATTCGCCATGATACTGAAAGAATACAGCCTCACCATGCCGGAGACCTTCCAGAAGGCAAGGATAATTGCCGTGTTCACCACCTCGGTTGAGCTTTCTGCGGCAGCGATCTCCATTGCGCTGCTGTTCATGGGCTTTTCTGTCAAGGGAGTTGTTCTTTCAACAATTATCTGCTACACGGCAGGCTCACTGGTGCTCCTCTGCCTCATTTTCAGGGATATCGGCTTCGAGTTCTCCATTGACGGCAGAAAGCTGGTAAAATTCACCCTGCTGGGGCTTCCCATAATACCCGTGGGCTTTTTCCTCTGGGTCATCCAGGGCTTTGACCAGTACCTCATTGCCCACTATTTCACCACTTCAGAGGTAGGTATCTACGCCGCTTCAGTCAATATCGCCGCGTTCCTCCTCATGGTGAACCCGGCGCTCGATTTTGCCTTCGGCGCCACGATCCTCAAGCTCTGGAACGAAAAGGCGATGGAAAAGTTCTCTTACTACAACCTGACGGCTCTCAAATGGATTATCTGCCTGGCCTCGTGCGCCAGCGGCATCCTTTACCTGATGGCAGTCCCCGTCGTGCACCTTTTCGCCTCAAAGGAGTTCTTAAGGGCTTCGGCAGTGCTCCCCGTCCTCTCCGTTGCCACTTCGCTCTTCCTCGTGGCCTGCATGTTCCAGAGGATTCTCTATACCACCAAGGATACCTTGAAGGTTCTTTTCGCCTTCGGGAGCGCTGCATCCATAAGCGCCGTCCTTAACATCCTCCTTATTCCCCGTCTCGGCATCAATGGCGCCGCAATTGCCTCTCTCTCGGCAAACCTGGCGTTGTTTCTGATAATGGCATGTATGACAGTAAAGGCTTATAATTACCATTTCTACAGGAATAAAAAGCTCTATATACCCGTGGTGGCAACCTTGGTTTTCTGCGGGATGGCGGGGATCATTATCCCCGCTCACATAAGAAATACTGATGGAGTGGCGATTGCTCTCTCAGCGCTTTACAGCGCCCTTTTTCTCTATTCACTTCACAGGGGAAAATTCGTGGAGCAGAATGAGATAGAGCTCGGGAAAAGGCTTCTCGCTCCTCTTGGCCTCTCCCAGGGGACTCAGGATGGCGAAGGGCCCCTTCCCACTGATCTGAACCAATAGTACACCGGCAGTCCCACCAGTATGATGGCAAGTCCCTTGAGGGAATCGCCGGGAGCCCCCTGGACTACGTAAAAGAGGAAGGCGACGCCGATAAGTATATAGAGCACCGGGATAAAGGGGTATCCATGGACAAGGTAAGGCCTGTGGAGATCAGGATTCTTTTTTCTCAGTATGAAGAGCCCCACGACGGTGAGCACGTTGAAAAGCACCGAGGCGAAGGCTGTGTAAGTAAGCAGGTTGCTGTATGACCCCGTGAGCGTCAGAACACATGACCAGGCCCCCTGGATAATCAGGGCGTTCACAGGTGCTCTATACCGGGGATGGAGCTTCGCCAGGCTCTGGAAAAAAAGCCTGTCTTTCGCCATGGCATAATAGACGCGCGGCCCCCCGAGGATAAGGCCGTTGTTACAGCCGAACGTGGAAATGATGACGGCCGCCGAGATGAGATAGAGACCGACAGGGCCGAATATGACCTCTGCCGCTGCCGCGGCGATCCGGTTATCAGGCACTGCCGCTGCCGCCTTGATGGGCACCAGGAAGAAATAGACTGCCGTGGCGCCGGTATAGAGAAACGTGACGATGAGGGCCCCTACAATCAATGAGAGAGGAAGGTTTTTCTGGGGCTCATGGACCTCCTCGGCGGCAAAAGTGACAGTGGTCCAGGCATCATAGGCAAAAAGGGCCTTGGAAAGAGCCACGGCCAGGGCGGCAAAGAGGCCCATTTTCAGCGCCGAGGGAATGACAGGCTCAAAGAGAGGCATGAAGTTGGCGGTGTTCCCCTTCCCCATGGAAAAGCCAAAGATTATAAGAAGCAGTACGGCCCCCACCTTGAGAAAGGTGAAGACATTCTGGACCAGTGCCCCCGTTTTCACCCCGAAGCAGTTAATGACTGTAAGCACTATGATGCTGATGATTCCCGCGGCCTGCGCCGAGTTGAACGAGAACGCGCCGGCACCGAGAGGGATGCTGAAAAGAATCACTTTCTCAGAAAGGCAGGGGATGAATATGCCCAGATATTTCGCAAAGGCCACTGCCACTGCAGCGATAAAGCCTGTCTGAATCACGAGAAAAACTGTCCAGCCATATAAAAAGCCAAGCTGTGGTCTGTAGGCCTCCTTCAGAAAAACATACTGCCCGCCGGCATGGGGCATTGAGGCAGCAAGTTCGGCGTAACTGAGAGCTCCGCAGAGGGTAAATATTCCCCCGATCACCCAGAGAAGGATAATGATTCCGGGGCTTTCTATATAGCCAGCCATGAGGGATGGGGCTATGAATATCCCCGAGCCTATCATGGAGCCTACCACAATGGTGGTGGCGCTTATAAGGTCAATCCCCCTGATGAACCCTACCTCATGCCGGGGCTCATTATTCTCCTCTGCCATGCCACACCTCTCTTTCTATGAGGCATCGTGCCACAGAACGGAAATTCGGGGAAAAACCCGGCAAACCCTCCAAGAGCTCAAACTTCCGCTTCCAGGCGTCAAGGGTCACCCCGCAGTCTTCCAAAGGGGATTTGGCGCCGCTGTCGAATTCATCGCCATGATCTCCCAGTGAGCATGAGGCAATGAAAAGAGCCCTTCCAGCGCTTATTCTTGTGTTGATAACCTTGTCACTCCTTCAGGCAGCGGAGCTTACCGCCAGGCAGAAGGCACTGCTTTCAGGCGCGCGCTCAAACCTCGGGTACGCCTATGACTCAGGCTATTATGCGGGAGGGCCGCCTCCCCGGGGGCACGGCGCATGCACCGATGTGCTTTACTACGCATTAAAAAAAGTGAACGTGGACCTCCAGGATGAGATTGCCAGGGACATTGCGCGCTCGCCTTCGCGCTATCCCTCGAGGCGTGACAGGAACATAGATTACCGCTGGTGCCCCAACCTTTTCGTATGGTTCCAGCGCTATGCCAGGAGCCTCCCTGTCAGCGTCAATGGGAAGGCGCTTGCGGGCTGGAAGCCCGGCGATATCGTGTTCTGGTCACTGCTCCGCGACGGTGTGGCTGATCATTGCGGGATAATAAGCGACAGCAGAAACAGCAGGGACGTCCCTCTCGTCATTCACAACTTCCCGCCTGAATGTACAGAAGATGAAGTGCTTGAAAGATGGGTGATCATGGGGCATTTCAGGCTTTAAGCTCTGGTGTCCTTGCATACAGAACCCCTGCTACTGCAGCGGCCCTGCCATCGGTGAGAGGCCGGGGGGAGGCTCGGGAGGCTTCATGAAGCTCGAGAGCGCATCGGCCTTCTGGCTCAGGTAGATAAGCTCGGGGTAGGAGTCATCGACAAGATTTCCAATATAGGAGAAGGCATTCTTGAACTCATCAAAGGAGAGATAACGGGCAGGGATCTCAATCGATATGAGCACCTCGTCACGCTTGTTGAGGCCGAAGCGCACCTGGTTTGACAGGTAGTTGAGCCTGAGAAGGTGATACCATAATTTCTCGCGGCACACGTCGCGGACCCTCTCGATAACGGGGATCACCAGCACGAGAAACTGAGGGGTAAGCTCCACGTACATGTCGTAATCCTTGGCCGAGCCCTTGTACTTGGCAAGCCAGAGGCCCTGGTCCATCCTCTCGAACTCCAGGCCCAGATGCTTGTAATACCCTTCGATTGTCGATTCCTGGATATCAAGGGCCTCCTGGGGCACCCCGCCGGGGATGACAAAGGGAGCCTCCCCTCCCTGGCCCTGCTGAGAAGAGGGGGGGGGAATGCCCCCAACAGGCATCTCAAATTCCCAGACTCCCCCGGGCTCCCTTCCCGCCGCCTGCTGATCCTCTTGTGGAGGCTGCTCTCTCTGCCCGCCGCCGAACATACGAAGCAGGTCATCCATAGGCTCCTCCCATCACGCTCTTTCTGTGTCAATTTGATTCTTCCGGAAAAAATCCTCTCTGAGACAAAATAATGCCCCCTCCAGGACCGCAAAGCCTGTGGGCCTTTTGAAGTACTGAAAAATAGTTCTTCCGGCTCATAAGAATATGCCGAATGCCCGAGGAAAGGTATCCTGAAGTCTGCTACAATAGAAAAAGAGAGCTTTCGGAAGGGAGTGAGTAGTACGAAACACATCGAGACAAAAGACGAACTTCGCTTTGCCTTCTCATCGGTTGAAATGCTCACGATTCTCTTTGTGGTGCTTATGCTTTGCATTGCCTCAAAAGATGTGTGCCGGCTGAGTGCAGACGGAGGGGACTGCGCACTCTGCGATCAGAATCTCAGGAGCCTTGTGGGCTCACTTGAGCGCTACCATGCCGACTACCGTAATTATCCCTCCTCTCTCGAGGAGCTGAGGAAAGCCGGGTATATAAAATTCATACCCCGCTGCCCTACGGCAGGCCATAACACTTATAGTGCCGGCTACTACTACAATCCTTCATGCGACAGATTCATACTTTACTGCATCGACTCAGAGCACTCAACAGTCTGTTACGGGCCCAACCGCCTTTTCGTCTGCCTGGGAACGGGCAACATCCAGTAAAGCCTGCTCCTGATTTCCCAGGAGGAATTGCTGCCGCTGGAGAATTATTATACGAGCAGCTATTCGCTTAACTGGAGGTAATGCCATGCGTTCTATCACTCTGCTTCTCGTCACATTGGTCGGTGCCCTTGTAATATCCGCCCTGCCCCTCAAGGCGCAGGACACTCCTTCAGCCGTGTACATGGCTATTCAGAACGCCATTCAAAAAGGCGACCTCAAGGAGCTGAACCTTCACACCACGAAGGCAAAAAAGGCGGAATTTGATGCCATGGCGAAAAAACCGGGCTATTCGGAGCAGCAGCTCGTGGCGGTGCTGAAAGCATTCATGCCTACCACGCTGAAAATTGACGGTCAGAAGATTTCCGGATCCAGGGCCGTGCTCGAGCTCTCCGGGACAGGGCCTGATATGATGAAGCCCGGGGCAATGACGCAGCAGTATGGCAGGGCCCTGTTCCTGAAAGAGGACGGGGCATGGAAGATGCAGCAGGAGCACTGGAACAACCAGCCTTTTGACCAGTGGAAGGAAAGCGACAAGGCACTCTTCCGGCCCTGAGAGGAGCCTTCAATGCCTCACCTCCGCCTCTCGACAGGCATCTCGCTCTATTACGAGGAAGAGGGCCAGGGCCAGCCCCTTCTTCTCATCCCCGGGGCAAGTGCCGATCATTCCGCCTGGGTGCTCCAGGTGCCTGAATTTTCCAGAGGTTTCAGGGTCATCACGCCCGATATGCGGGGCACGGGACAATCTGACAGGCCCGATCTGAAGGAATCTTACACGGCACGCCTCATGGCTGAGGATATAAAAGCGCTCCTCGATGCGCTCTCGGTTGAAAAGGCCCACGTGATCGGGCAGTCACTAGGCTCTGCGGTGGCTCAGGAGCTTGCCATAAGGCATCCCGGCAGAGTGGCCTCGCTTGTCCTCGATGTCACATGGGCACGGAGCGATTTGCGGATAAGCCAGATCTGCTCGGTGCTCTCTGTGCTGATAGCCCGGGAGAGCCTCAAAGCCTATTCAGATTTCATCTACTCTCTTGCCTTCAGCCCGGCGCTCCTCTCCTCGAAGCCCTCGTTTCTTGACGCCTTCTATCATTCGAACTTTGTGGAAAACCAGTGGAAGCCCACTGACATTGCCCTTCTCGGACACATGGCAGCCGTCACCACCCATGACGCCGAGAAGCGGCTCCCTTCAATAAAAGCTCCTGCGCTGGTCATCGCAGGAGAGGATGACGTCATTATTCATCCCACTTACGGGAAAAAGGTGGCAGGCCTTATTCCCCGCGCGGAGTTTCATCTCTTCAAAAGCCCCTATGCAAGCCATCTCCTCCACATAGAGATGGCTCCCCTCTTCAACAGGCTCTGCCTGGACTTCCTGGAGACTGCGGCAGGCTTCTGAAAAAAAAGGGAGAGCCTCAGGCTCTCCCTGGTATGATACCTGTTGAATGTCTCTATGAGAGAGCCTTGAGAAGCTCCACCAGGTACTTCCAGAAAACCTCCACCGAGGGGATATTGATGACCTCATCGGGAGAATGGACATTTCTGAGGGTGGGCCCGAAGGAGATGGCATCCATGCCGGGAAACTTCTCGATGATGAGCCCGCATTCCAGCCCCGCGTGGATGGCTTTGATCTCGGCCTCCTTGTCGAAGCTCTTCCTGTAAGTCTCCCTTGCGATTCTGAGCACCTCGGACTCCATGTCGGGCTGCCAGCCGGGATAACCCTGGCCGCGGCTGTATTTCAGCCTGCAGAGCCTGGCAAGCGCCTCGGTGCGCTCATCGATGCTGCGGATGAAGGTACCCGACGAGCTCCTGTGGGAGAGCTCAATCGAGAGCTCCTGGTTTTCGGTTTTCACGATGGCCAGGTTCGTCGAGGACTCCACGAGATCCTTGAGACTCCGGCTCATCGCCAGCACGCCATGGGGGATCAGGATGAGAAGATCGAGGGCCTTGATGGTGCAGTCTGGGAGGAAGACCCTGTCATGGGCCTTGCCTTCCTTGATGGATATCTCCACTATCTCTTCCACAGGCGAGTACTCGGTGCGGTAAATCTTCTCCCAGCTTGCTGCCTTCTCTTTCAGCGCCGTAAGAGCCTGCGGCTTCAGAGCTATCAGGGCCTCGGCTTCGCGCGGAATGGCATTTCTCTTGCTTCCGCCCTTGAAGGACACGAGGTGGAACTCCAGTCCATCGCTGTGGCAGTTTGACAGGAAGCGCCCCAGGAGCCTTATGGCATTTGCTCTCCCTTCATGGATGTCAAGCCCCGAATGGCCGCCCTTGAGGCCTGTCACCTTCACTTCCACGAAGGTTGATCCCGCCTCGGCGGGCACCATGATGAGGGGAAGCCGCAGCACATTGTCTGAGCCTCCCGCGCAGCCCACATAGATATCGCCCATTTGCTCGGAGTCCAGGTTGAGAAGGCGCCTCCCTTGAAGGAAATCCCCCTTGAGGTTCTTTGCGCCCGTCATCCCCGTCTCCTCGTCAATGGTGAAAAGGCATTCCAGGGGAGGATGAACCAGCCCCTCCTCTTCGAGGACCGCGAGGCTTGCCGCTATGCCCGCGGCATTATCGGCGCCAAGGCTCGTCCCGTCGGCGGTGATAAAATCACCTTCCCTCTTTATCCTTATGGGATCCTTGTGAAAATCAAAGGAAACGCTGCTGTTCTTCTCGCATACCATGTCCAGGTGGGACTGGAGAATCACTCCCGGCGCCTTCTCATGGCCCTTGGTCGCCTGCTTCCTGATAAGAACGTTTCCCGCGTCGTCCCTCTTCCCCTCGAGGTTCATCTTTTTTGCGCACTCCACGAGGTAGTCTCCCACTGCCTTTTCGCTCCCCGATGGCCTCGGTATCCTTGTGAGCTCGTAAAAATGCTTCCAGAACAGCCCGGGCTTCAGGCCCGCTACAGGTGAGTTATCCAGTGTCGTATAGGTCATCGTTTTCTCCTTTCTTATGGTCGCCCGCCGCTTACTTCTTTCTGCGGCCGGCGCCTACCGCTTCGCGTTTTTCTACCTTTCCATGGACTTTTGGTGCAGCCGCTTTGTCAATCCTTACCGGCTTTTCAGCTTTCACGGTCTTCTCAACCTTCACTGGTTTTTCGACTTTCACTGCCTTCTCGACTTTCTCGGCCTTCTCGACCTGCGGCGGCCTGACGCCTTTCTTGTTCATGCCGATCTTGTCGCGCTCACAGTGAACCCAGAAATCCAGGATACCTCGGTAATGAGAGTATTTCTCCGGGCGCTCTTCGGGGATCTTGAAGTAGCGCTCCACGTCTTCGGCGATGATGGCATTGAACTCCGCGGAGGAGAAAAACTCAAGGGCCTTCTCGTCAAAATCAGCCAGCTGGTGGGCGCAGAAGTCATTGAACTTCTCCGTTTCCCAGTAATCATCGGCTACCTTCTCATATTCATCCAGGAGCCTGAAATAGTCCCAGTTCTTCTTCCTGGACTCCTCCCTGATCTTATAGAATCGGGGCCAGTTCCTCATGAAATCATAGCCCTCGGGGCGCCCCACGACGGCGCAGAAGAGAAGCCACTTCGCCATAGCCTTCACGACGCCGGGGAAGTAGAAGTGGAGCGATATCAGAGAGCTGTCGGGGTAAGCATTGATATAGTCAATGATGAAATTGTCCCCTTCGGCGGTGATAAGGGACTCGCAGGAGTTGTGATCCCAGCCGTAAAAGGCATTGATTATCTTGGTAATCTTGTTGATCTCCCTCTCCTCCTCGGGGGTGATGAAATTGAACTCCACTGCCTGCGTGGCGGTCCGCATGTAACGGTCATGGGAGTGCTTTGCATCGGCGTTGTAATGCATGGGCATTATCTGGGGCCCGATGCCCACCGATCTGACGAACTCCTTGTAGTCCACGGCCTTCTGGAGGTTCACCGGCTTGTCTTCTGACTTGTCGTAAGCCTCCTTGAGCTCCTGGTAATTGTTCACCTTCTTGACGCCTACCCATCCGCCGCCTGCCTGGGGCTTCAGGAAGGCGGGATAGCCGACGGCCTCGCCAATCTTCTCGAGGTCAAAAAGCTCATGATCCTCGAAGATAAGGTCAAACTGCATGTTGACCGTCGTGGACTCCTCCCTCAGCTTCGTATAATCCTTCTGCGGTATGGCCCACGTAGTGGGAACCTTGAGGCCCAGCTCGTGCATCATGCCATAGCCGGCGTTCTTATCGATGGCCTTGAAGCTGAACATGTTGTAGATAAGGTGGGCCTTCCATCCCACGATGGAGAAAAAGCTGTTCCGGTGATGATTCCAGTGGGCTCCCCTGTTCATGATGACGCAGGTCTCGGTCCATGCATTGAGTGTATCGTAAGGACGGCATTTCATCCTCTTGGTGGCCACCTCGTACTCCGTGCCATTGTGCTCGAGCCTGGGCGCGCAGAACTTGATGAGGTGCTCCAGCGTCGCCACGAACGAAAAATAGTTGGGATCCATGATTCCTATGACTTTTTTTTCAGTCTTTGCCATATTACACGCTCCTTTTATTGTTTTGTCAGCTTCTTAATAGCAGATATATATTAGGCACCATCTGCTGCCAGAGACTGGTGCAGACATCCTTCACCTGTGTCACCGTGATGTCGGGCCATGAGCTCACCGATCCCTTATAGCGCTTCTCCTGGATCAGTGCACCTGCGGGGCACGAATAACTGGATACATCCATGAACACTTCGTAGCGCTGAGAGGAGAAGAGGGGAGCGCGCTCCACCTTCTTCGCATTCATGTTGAGGACCATGAGCTTCTCCACGTTATAGCGCTTGGCGATATAAGGCACCGAGGTGGCCGTGGGAATCTCCCTCTCCATGATGGGCACGAACTCGATATCGGGGAGCACCGGGAGCGTCACTTCGCCAAGCTCATATTTCCCTTCAGAATTCCATACGATGAAAGGTGTCACTGTACCTTTATGGTATATAGTGAAACGCGCATCCTGGTATGGATAAACGCTTGCAACGAAGAGAACACCAACTCTCGGCTTAGTGCTTGATGCGGCTGTCTTGAGATCGGCACCGCACTTGGTGCAGAAGGCATTGGAATCATTGTTGTACGTGCCGCACTTGGGGCAGTATTTTGCCCATGCGCTGTCCGCTGCCGACAGGACAAAAGCAAAACACAGGAGGAGAAAAAGCACAAGGATTTTTCTCAACCGATGGGATTCATGCTTCATCATCACACCTCCATCAATCAAAATATGAGCCTTCATATCATCACAGTACAAAAGAGAGCCGGGATAAAGGGCATTTCATACTGCGGGAGAACTCAAATTGCATGTTTCTCTGAAGAGGTCGCTCCCTGAGAGTTTTCTTATTCTCCGGGAACAATGCCATAATCCTTCAAAATCCCTATTTTTTCTCACAGCCTGAAGGTATGCCGGCACCAGGCAAAGAAGTACCAGGTGCCACTTCAGATTCCCAGGTGCTTTCATGCTGAAACAACCAGGCAGTACAAGGCTCACCCTTCGCAAGACTGCCTTTACCTTCATAAATGACGACTGCGTGAAGGGTTCCCTCGCCCTCCCTGAAGGCTCCGCTGATGTAGTGGTCACCTCCCCCCCTTACAACATCGGTATCAATTACCATGAATTCGACGACACGATATCAAGGGAGGAGTACCTTGCCTGGACAGCTACCTGGGCCTCTGCAGTGAAAAGGGTTCTCTCCCCGGGAGGCTCGTTTTTTCTCAACGTGGGCTCCAAGCCCACGGACCCCCTCATCCCCTTCCAGGTCCTCGAGGTGATGGTCCGCCATTTTGTGCTGCAGAACACCATCCACTGGGTGAAATCCATCGCCATCCTGAAGGAGGATGTAGGCAGATACCCCGGCATAGTGAAGGATGTGGCGGTGGGCCATTACAAGCCCATACAGAGCCCCCGCTACCTGAACGACTGCCATGAATACATCTTCCATCTCACCTTATCAGGCGACGTGCCCCTGGACAGGCTTGCCCTCGGCGTTCCCTACCAGGACAAGAGCAACGTGGCGCGCTGGAAGGGCGCGGGGAAAGACCTGCACTGCCGGGGGAACACGTGGTTCATCCCTTACAGGACTATCAAGCACAGGGCCACCGACAGGCCCCACCCTGCCACGTTCCCGCCGAAGCTCCCCGAGATGTGCATCAGGCTCCACGGGAGAGAATGGGTGGGCATGGTGCTTGATCCCTTCATGGGCCTGGGGAGCACGGCAGAGGCAGCGCTTGAGCTCAGCGTGCCCTTTACGGGATTTGAGATTGTTGAGGAATATTACCTGGAAGCCATCAAGAGGCTTAAGAAAAGGAGCGATGAAAAGTGGATGCCCTTATTTCCAGAAGAAGCATAAGAAAGTATACCGGCAAAAAGCTGGAGGCATAGAATGGCATCGCATGATACTGAGAATATAAACGTCGAAGTAAGAAAAATATGGAATGCCAATGCGGCTTTCTGGGATGAGAGGATGGGGTCACAGGGGAATGAGTTCCATCGTCTCCTCATCGAGCCCGCCCAGGAAAAGCTCCTGGAATTGAAGCCGGGAGATCAGATCCTTGATATTGCCTGCGGAAACGGGCAGTTTGCAAGGAGAATGGCAAAGCTCGGGGCACAGGTCCTCGCCTTCGATCTGGCGGAAAGCTTCATCGCGATTGCCCGGGAGCGATCAAAGGAATTCGGGGACAGGATTCATTACTGCGTGCTGGACGCCGCTGACAGGGGGCAGCTCGAGGAGCTGGGAGATAAGCGCTTTGACGGGGCCGTGTGCACCATGGCCCTGATGGATATGGCCGCCATTGAGCCCCTTGCCATTGCCTTGAAAAAAGTTCTGAAAGCGGGGGGGAGATTTGTCTTCTCGATTCTGCACCCATGCTTCAATTCGGGCAGAACAAGAAGAGTGATCGAAGAAGAGGACAGGGACGGCGAGCTTACCTCGACCTGCTCGGTGATGACATCGCAGTACAGCACGCCCTTCACGCTGAAGGGCATAGGCATGGCCGATCAGCCCGAGGTGCAGTACTATTTTCACCGGTCCCTCTCGGTGCTTTTCAGGCAGTTTTTCATCCATGGATTCGTGCTCAACGGCCTTGAAGAGCCGGTGTGCCCGGAGATGAGAGAAAAAAGCTTTTTCTGGAAGGTCCATGCAGAAATCCCGCCGGCCCTCGTGGCCCGGATGATTCTGCCGGGGGGATTTTTTCCGGAGGAATTGACGGGAAGGGGGCAGTGCGCTATAATATGAATTACAGTTAAATCACCTCCGCGTAGCTCAGGGGATAGAGCGACCGCCTCCTAAGCGGTAGGTCGCCGGTTCGATTCCGGCCGTGGAGGCTTTTTTATTTCCCGCGGAGCTCCTTCACGAACCTCAGGCCTGCGGCCCTTCCCTCTTCATTGGAGAGCCACCGGGGGGGATTTTTCTCCGTGAAGAGCGTGTCAGGCCTGTTCTCTTTCCCGTTCATCCTTGTCCAGCAGCACTTTCCCTTTCCCCCATATTTCTTTGCCGTGGCATACTCTATCATCTTGAGGGCATGACCCTTGTTCTCGCCGTGGACATGGTCGCGCACCTTCTGGATGCGGAGGTACATCCCGGGGAAACTGGCGATGTACCGGTAAGCCTCTCTCTCGTTCCACCAGTCGCCGTCGCTGGTGGTGTGGCCCAGCATCCCCACAAACCTCGGGTCATCGAATTTGGTGATGTAAAACCTGTCACAGGGGCCCTCGTCATCGATAAGGTAGCGCACCGAGGGGCTCCCGGGATACCTTCCCACGGCGCCGGCGCCGATGGCAATCCCCAGTGAGGAGGTGAAGACCCCTATGTTGCTTTTGTCCACATAAGGGCTGGCGGCAAGCTTCAGCAGGAGCGCATGGAGGCCGTCCTGGTGAACGAAGCCGCCCAGGTTCTCCTCTCCCCCGCTCCTGCCGCGGCCGTCAGGATCAAAGATCATCACGATAAAGCCTTCCCGCACAAAGTCCATGGGACCTCCCCTGGGCCCCCCTCTCTGAAGCTGAGATCCGAAGCCCTTTCCTCCCGGGACAAAGACAAGGCCGGGGCACTTCTTTCCTCCATTGACCTCCCTGGGATAATAGACCTTGCCCCACAATTTCGCCCCACTCGAGGGATTGGTGAAAAAAAACTCCTCCTCGAGGGCGGGGGGAGCCGGCACCTCTGCTGCCGAGAGGTGGGCTGAGCGGTGATCTGCATTGAGGAAAAGTGAGCTCAACAGGGCCATGATAAGGGTTATGAGATATTTCATCGCATACCTCCTGATGACTCTTCACTTGCAGAAGATCGGTCCCTTTGAGAGGTCCCCTCTCCCGGATAATTCTATCAGAATATTTCTCTGCAGTAAAGTATCTCTTCGATGCATGGAATACTAGTTCTTTATTCCCTTGAAGCATGCGCCCTTTGATGGACGACATTCACCGGAGAATCCTGTAAAATGTATGGGAGGGAATACTACAGGAGCATACCCCTTTATGTGGCAATCCGTCAAGGAATCGATCCGGCAGCTCTATACAGCAATGAACAGGCCCATTGTATTTCCTGCCGAGAAAAGGAGGCTCGCAAGGGTCGCGCTGACCCTCACGGTGATGGCCTTGAGATCCGTTAGAAATGAATCCCTTACCCTCACCACGGAGAATATCAATGTCTATGGCATCAAGTTTTTTTCCCCTGTGGCACTGGCACCGGGCGAAACCCTTGACATGACCATACTGCTCCAGACTTCCCACAGGAACATCACCACCAAGGGAGAAGTGAGATGGTGCCAGGAGGCGGTCATCAACGGGAAAAGGCTCTTTGAGGGAGGGATAGAGTTCCAGCAGCTCAACAAGTATGATAACGTACTGCTGAAGGGATTCATCGAGAGGTACAAGACGGGCTGCAATTAGGGGACAGACTCCCGCCTGTCCCCGGTTTATTACGCTGCCGGTGGCGGCGGCACGAAAACCCTCGTGGCCAGCTCCCTGTCTATCATGAAGAGGCCTGCGCCATCTTTTCCTATGAGCTTGAGTTTTCCCGCCACATCGCTCGTGTTTGCCTCTTCCTCGACCTGCTCGGTGACAAACCACTGCAGCATTGCCACCGTGGCGTGATCCTTCTCTTTCGTCGCGAGGTTCACGAGGTCGTTGATAAGGCTGGTCACGAGCTGCTCATGCTTGTAGGCAGCCTCAAAAGCATCAAGAGGTGACTTCCACTCCACGGGGGGGCCCTCGATGGGCAGGACTCTGATCCTGCCGCTCCTCTCGTTCACGTAATCGTAAAACCTCATGGCGTGGATAAGCTCTTCCTGGGACTGCACATGCATCCAGTTGGCAAATCCCTTGAGCCCCAGGGACTGGAAATAGGCATTCATTGAAAGGTAGAGGTATGCCGAGTAAATCTCGGCGTTCACCTGCTTGTTGATGGCTTCCTGCACTTTTTCCTGCATCATGGTCTCCACATCCTTTCTTTCAGATCTTTGTAAAAAGGCGGCAAAAAAAGCTCATATGGGACTCCTCTGTCCTGTTTCTTCAATTAGATGAAAAAGGCTCCCCCGGGATTCAGGAGTCTTCACCTAAGCACTCACCCTCTTCCCTGAGCATCCTTTCAAGGCCCGGCGGGAGTGCCTCCTCGCAGGGATGCAGGAACATCTCCATAATCACGAGGGTCCCCCGGGGGTTCGTAAAGAGATAAATCTTGTCCATCAGCTCCAGCATGATCGTATAGCCCATTCCGAGGGATACCTTGGTGGAATGGCCCTTGAGGAGCGTCGAGCGGGGAAGCTCGGAAAAATCTATGCCCTTCCCCTTGTCATCAATCCATACCTGCACCCTGTCCCTGAGCTGGTAAAACGTCACGGTGCCAAGGCCTGCATGCTTGATGACATTGGTCGTGGCCTCGGAGATGCATACCACCATGTTGTAGCGCCGGCTCTTTTCCACGCCGAGCCTGCTGAGCCACGCTTCGAGGGCTCTCCTGACCTTCACGGTATCGTGGGGCACCTTCAGCTCTATCTGCTCCTTCTTTTCACCTTGAGCCACCACGGAGAGCTCTGAAGGATCGAGGAGAAGGTGGAGCTTGTTCTGCGTAATGGCCTGGAGCACGTCCTTGAATATCTGACGGACCTGGCGCTCCTTCTCAAGGAGTATCCTTTCGCGCTCCAGCGAGATGGTGAGCTCCATCTGCTCGCGCTCCTTGAGGCGGATCCGCTCAATAAGATTTTTCATGCGCAGAAGAGACCGGACGCGCACGATGAGCTCCACCTGG
Organism: Candidatus Eremiobacterota bacterium; assembly: GCA_031082125.1. Lineage (NCBI taxonomy): Bacteria > Bacillati > Vulcanimicrobiota > Vulcanimicrobiota bacterium. Next base: position 32,502 of record JAVHLM010000007.1, on the reverse strand, counting down.
TTCACCGGCTTGGAGAGGTAATCGTCGGCGCCGCTGTCAAGGGCTTTCAGCTTGTCCTTGATGTCGGTAAGAGCCGTGAGAATGATGATGGGGATGCACTCCGTATCCTCAGAAGCCTTGAGGGTCGCGCAGACCTCGTAGCCGTCGATATCGGGGAGCATCAGGTCCAGCAGTATCAGGTCGGGCTTCTCCGACCGGGCCTTCTCTATTGCCTCCCCGCCCGTCTCGGCCTCAATAAGCTCATAGTCCGTCGATTTGAAATAGATTTTCAAAAGCGCCAGGTTCTGCGAATTATCATCAACAATAAGGATGCGGGGATTCTTTTCATTTTCCCCGTTGCTCATCTTGGCACCTCGCTAGAATGAGAACAACATAAGAGCCACTGCCTTCGTCCAGTAGGCCATGGCCTGGTCAATCTTCCCCTTCTTGTAGAAGAGGCATCCAAGGTTGTGGTAGACATGCCAGAACTTGGGATTAAGCGACACGACCTTGTCCCATTCCAGTATGGCCAGCTCAATCTTCCCCTGGCTCAGGTAAGCTTCCCCGAGATTGTAGTATGCCTGCCAGTGGGATGGGTTGATATGGGTCACTTCCTGCCATTCAAGGACAGCGGGCTCAAGCTGCTGCCTGTCATAGTAGAATGTGTTGGCCACGTTCCAGTGGGCCTGCCAGTACTCCTGCCTGAACTGGATGGTCTTCTGCCACTGGGAGATGGCCTCGTCATAATTCTGCTTCTGGTAGTAAGAATTGCCCAGGTTGTAATGGGCTCTCCAGAAGCCGTATTTGGCCTTCACTGCCCGCTCCCAGCACTCTATGGCCTGATCGATGTTCCCGCCCGTATAGTGAAAATTTCCCAGGTTGTAATGGGCCTCGGCAAACTCCGGGTTCACCTCCAGGACCTTGTTCCACATGTCAAGGGCTTTTTCCGAGTTCCCCTTCTCCATCTCACGCGCTGCTATGTTGTAAGTGGCGATCGCGAAGGAGGGATCAAGCTCCAGGGCCTTTTCCCAGTATGCCCCCGCTTCGTCCTTCTTGCCCTTCTTGTAATAGGCATTCCCCAGGTTGTAGTGCACCTCGGCAAACTGGGGGTTCAGGATAAGGGCCTTCTGCCACTCCTCGATGGCCTGGTCCACCTTGCCCATCTTGTAGTAGCCGTTTCCCAGGTTGTAATAGGCCGGGGCGAACTTGGGGTTCAGCACCGTCACTTTGCGGTACTCCTCAATGGAGTGATCGAGGTCGCCCTTGCGGTAATAGGCCGAGCCCAGGTTGTAGTGGGCCACGAAATTGTTGGGGTTCAGGTCTACCGCCTTGCCGTACTCCGTCACGGCGCACTCAAGGTTTCCCAGGCCGTCATAGGCCGTTCCCAGGTTGTTGTGGGTCAGGGCATTATAAGGGTCAAGGTTCGTGGCCTTCTCCCACTCGAGGATGGCAAGGTCCAGCTTCCCCTGCTTGTAGTAATTGTTGCCCAGGATGTTGTGGAGGGCCGCCTCCGAGGGGGAGATGGAGGTCTTGTAGAGATCAACGGGCACGTCTTCAACGGTGAGGTCGTTGATGAAATCCTTTACCGTCTGATACCTGTCGGAGGGATCCTTGGCCATGGCCTTCAGGATGGCTGTTTCAATCTGCATTGGCACATGGCGGTTGATTTCTGACGGCGGCTCAGGATCGGCGGTGAGATGCATCTGGATGAGGGCCGCAGGGTTGTCTGCGAGGAAGGGGAGCCTCGCCGTGAGCATCTCGTAGAACATGATGCCCAGGGAATAGACGTCGGCACGGCGGTCAACCTTTTCACCGCGGGCCTGCTCAGGCGAGAAATAAAAGAACGAGCCTATTATCTCGCCCGGCTGTGTAATGGTGTGCGAGGCCTCCACCCAGGCGATACCGAAGTCGGAGACTTTCACCACGCCGTCATCAGTGACCATCACGTTTGCCGGCTTCACATCGCGGTGCACGATGCCGTGCTGGTGGGCGTAGTCAAGGGCCTGGCACGTGGGCACGAAAAGGTTGAGGGCATCCTTGTGAGGGAGGGCGCCTTTCTCTTTTATTATCTTATCGAGACTTCTTCCCGATATGAACTCAAAGACAATGTAGTAGATACCTTCATGCTCGTTGATGTCGAAGATCCCCGTGATGTTGGGGTGGTTGAGGCGCGCCGCGGCCTGGGCCTCCTTGATGAAACGCTCCTTGGCCTCGGTGTTCTGCACGAGCTGCTGGGAGAGGATCTTGATGGCAACTGGCCTCTCCAGTATGGGATCATGCCCCTTGTAGACAATGCCCATACCGCCCCGTCCCAGCTCCTGGATTATGTGATACCGGCCTATTGTCGCGCTTACCATAGCATTCCCCCTGCTCCTATTTTACCACTCTATCTGCAGCCACGTACGCCCTACCCGGAAAATTTGGCCATTGTTCAATATTATCCTCCCATGGACACGGGCGTTGTTCACGAAGGTGCCGTTGGTGCTTGCCAGATCCTCGAGGAAACACTCGGGCTCCGCCAGAAGCACCCGGGCGTGGCGCCGGGAGATATAGCGGTCCATCGGCAGGGAGATGTTGCTGGTCTTGTCCCTCCCTATATCAAAGGAGCTCTTGAATGAAAAGGTCTCCCCGTCAGTGGGACCGCTTAAAACCTCGATATTAGCCTTCATCGGGACCTCCTATCATGGTGCCGCCATCGGTCTTCAGGTCTCCGGGGAGCCCTCCCGGCGGGCGCTGCGGCTCCCCCTCGCCTGCTATAGTCCCCGCGGGAATACCGGCAGGTTCGCCGAGGACCTCAAATTCAACGCGTTCTTCGCCTTCAGGGGCCCTGACTAGAATCGTGCCCGTGAAGGCCTCGCCAAGGGTGAGCATCTTCTCCGCCAGGGGCTTGGAAAGATAAGTCTGTATGGCCCTCTTGAGGGGCCTGGCACCGTATGCCGGGTTGTAGCCCATCCTGAGGAAGAGATCGTAGGCGCTCTCTTCTAAATCAAGCGTGATGCCCTTCTCTTTCACGCGCTTCATCACTTCGCGGATGCTTATCTCCACGATGTTCTTGAGGCTCTCGCGGCCCAGGGGGTTGAAGATGATAATCTCGTCGATCCTGTTGATAAACTCGGGCCTGAAGGCTTTCCTGAGCTCCTTGAAGACTTCCTCCCGCACCTGGGGATCACCTGTCTCCAGGAGCCTGGTATTCCCGTCCTTGTCCACCTTGCTGGTGCCGATATTCGAGGTGAGGATAATGATGGTGTTGGTGAAGTTCACCGTCCTCCCCTTTGCGTCGGTAAGTCGGCCGTCGTCAAAAACCTGCAGAAAGAGATCAAAAACCTCGGGGTGGGCCTTTTCGACCTCGTCCAGCAGCACCACCGAATAGGGCTTCGTTCTCACCGCCTTGGTAAGCTGCCCCTCCTCATCGTGGCCCACATACCCCGGCGGAGAGCCGATAAGCCGGGAGATGGCGTGCTTTTCCATGTACTCCGACATGTCAAGCCTGATCATCTCCTTCTCACTGCCGAACATGAAATCGGCCAGGGTCTTGGCAAGTTCTGTCTTGCCCACACCTGTGGGCCCCAGGAAGAGGAAAATGCCTCCGGGCCTGTTGGGATTTCCAAGCCCCATCCTCACCATCCTTATGGTCTGCGCCACTATCTTCACAGCCTCGTCCTGGCCCACCACACGGACTTTCATGTGCTCCTCAAGGTTGAGGAGGCGCTCCTTTTCCTCAGAGGTGAGCTTTGATACGGGGATGCCTGTCCAGAGGGCCACCACCTCGGCGATGGCCTCGTCATTCACCTCGAATGTGGGAGACTCCCCGTCGGAGATGGAGACCGAGCGCATCCTCACCTTGGCCGCGGCCTCATCTATGAGGTCTATTGCCTTATCGGGGAGGTTCCTGTCCGGGAGGTATCTCACCGAGAGCTTTACCGCCGCGAGGAGCGCCTTGTCGGTGAACTTCACGCCGTGATGCTTTTCATAGCGCTCAAGAAGCCCCTTCAGGATGAGGAGAGTGTCCTCCTCCGAGGGCTCATTGACCAGGACCGGCTGAAAGCGTCGCTCCAGGGCCGGGTCAGTTTCAATATATTTCCTGTACTCGTCGATGGTCGTGGCGCCGATGACAGGGAACTCGCCGCGGGCCAGCATCGGCTTCAGGATGTTCCCCGCGTCCATGCCGCCCTTGGAGTCGCCGGCACCGACAATGGTATGGATCTCGTCAATGAATATGATGATATCCGGATTTTCCGAGACCTCCTTCATTATCTGCTGGAGGCGCTCCTCGAACTCCCCGCGGTGCTTGGCGCCGGCTACGATGCTCGCCATGGGCAGATCAAGCAGAATCCTGTCCTTGATCATGTCGGGAACCTTCCCTTCAGCGATGCGCTGGGCCAGGCCGAAGATCACCGCCGTCTTGCCGACGCCCGCCTCGCCTATCAGCACGGGGTTGTTCTTGCCCTTTCTGGTGATGATCTGGAGCACGCGCCTAATCTCGTCATTGCGGCCCACGACAGGGTCCATCTTGCCCGACCGGGCAAGCTCGATAAGGTTCCTCGCATACTGGGCCAGGAGCTTCGGCTCCTTCTTTTCATCCTTCTTCTCCGCCGCCTTGTGGTGGTGGTGGGCACCGGGAGAGACGCTCCCTGAAAAAACACCGCCTTTAAAGGCTTCAATGAGACTTGTCTCGCAGGCCGCGCTGTCGAAGCCAAGCTCGTTGAGGGCCAGGATGGTGACGCCCCTGCGCTCCTGGAGAATGGTGATAAAGATGTGTGCGGGCTCAATCCTGTAGGATTTCGTGGAGATGGCCACCTTCTCGCAGTTCCTGAGCACCTTCTTGTAACGGGGCGACTCAATGGGGTTGGGCGGGATGCAGTCCTTGTCGCCCGGCGTGGCGAGCTCTATGACCTTCTCCCTGAAGAGATTCTTGTCAAGGCCAAGATTGGTAAGGGCATTCCTGAGGGGCATATCCACCTCGACGGCGGCAAGGGCGAGGTGCTCTGCGCCCACGTAGAAATGCCCCGCCTGGCTGCTTATTTTCCGTGCTTCACTGTGCACGGTGTTGCTCCGCTCGTCAAAAAGCAAGGGCATGGGGACCTCCTGGCACCATCGTGCTGCAATTTATAGAATTTATTTATCTCTGCCCAGGGCAGAAGGGGGCCATATGGAAATTCGCCGCGGCAGCCAAAAATCTTGCTAATATCGGCAAGATTTTTCAAGGTACGCCACCGCCTCGACCTGGCCCGTATGGGGAAACATATCGAGGGGCTGCACCTCGACAAGGCGATATCCTTTTCCGCAAAGGAGCCCAAGATCACGGGCAAGAGTCGCAGGGTTGCAGGATACATAGACAATCCTTGGCACACCGGGATCGGCAAGGGCCTCGAGAACCTCTCTCCGGGCACCGCTTCTTGGAGGATCAAGTATGACAAGGTCTGCGCCACCGCTCATAAGGCCCCTGACTGTCTCCTCGGCCTTCCCTGCAGTGAAGCGCACGTTCTCTATCCCGTTGCGCCTTGCGTTTTCAATTGCATTTTCAATGGCTTCACCCACTTCATCGACCCCATGGACCTCCCGGGCCTTCCGGGCGAGGGCCAGTGAAAAGAGGCCCACGCCGCAGAAGAGATCCAGCACCCTTTCATTTCCCTCCAGGCATGCATAGCGCTCCACCACCTCAAGAATATCCACGAGCCCCTGAATGTTCACCTGGAAAAAACTGAGAGGCGAGATGGAAAACTCGAGATCCTTCACTTTCTCTACAAGAGTCTCACTGCCGGCAATCACATGCTGCTCACGGCCCAGAATCACGTTGGTCCTGCTGCTGTTGACATTCAGCACCACTCCCCTGATCTCAGGCACTCTCTTGAGGAGCTTTCCGGCAAAGGCATCGATGCCGGCGAGGCTCACCTTACTGGCTACAAGGGTCACCACGACTTCATTGCTCCACTGGCTTGCACGGGACATCACGTGCCTTATGTGGCCGCAGTGCCTGTCTTCCCTGTACCATGTCCATCCTGTGTGAGGAAGAAGATCCCTTACTGATGCGAGAACCTTGTTATTAAGGGGGTGCTGGATGAGACACTCGCCAAGGTCCACCACTCGATGACTTTTCCGGGCATAGAGCCCGAGACGGAACTCTCCTTTTTCATCCTTCTTCGCCGGCGAGCCCCCGACGACGCACTGCACCTTGTTCCTGTAATGCCAGATTGCAGTGCCTTCCTCGAGGTCTCTCACGTTCACCGGTGAGAGCCTCCCGATCCTTTCAAGGGCTTCAATCACAAGATTTTTTTTTATGGCTCTCTGGGCTTCATAGGAGATGTGCTGGAACTGGCACCCTCCGCACTGGAAGAAGTGCGGGCATGGAGGCTCCACCCTGTCACGGGAGGGCCTTTCGACAAGGGCTATCTCTCCCCTGGCATAACTCTTCCGCTTCTCCGTCACCTGGATGGTGACGATGTCGCCCGGCACACCATAGGGCACGAAAAAAACAAAATCACCATTCCTGCCGACAGCGTCGCCTCCCGAGGCTATCGATCCCAGTTGAATGGTGATGCGCTCACCTTCCCTGAAGGGCGCTCCGCCTGCATTGAGAGGCCTTTCTTTACGCCCCCTGGATGACGTTTGTTCCTCCCTCAAGGATGTTCATCCCTTTTGAAACGATGTCCTTACCCCTGCCGATGTGCTTTATATCGTTGTCCTCGAAGACTTTCATCATCTCCTGGTACCCTTCCACCTGGAGCTTTATGGAGGTGACCATGTTCTCATGGAATTTGGCCCATACCTCGGGGGGGCTGATTGCCTCGAGGGCCCCCAGTTCCTGCTCAAGAGCCTGCACCATCACCGATGCGGCACTTTTTCCCTTCTGCATGACGGGATCCTTGAGAGAAAGCGACGGCTGCGAGCCCTCGATATTCTCTATAAACTTCACAAGTGAAACCACGCCATTTTTTTCCTGGACAAACTGGTTCTGAATTGACCCGAACCTCTCAATAACCTTCTGAATACTCTCAAGATAAGCTGTTTCCGGCTGTTCCATGGAATCGATGCCATCCCTCTCAAATATTTGCTTTACCGCACTATGTCCTTCCACGGGAAAAAGGGAATTTCCTCTCCCGGGGGAGCTTTTTTACGAAGGGATTGGAAGGGGTGAGCAAGAAAATGAGAAAATAACATCTGCCAGGGGAGGTACGCCATGCTCTTTATAGGGGAGAGAATAAACGGTATGTTCAAGGGAGTGCGGAAAGCAATCCAGGAGAGGGACAAGAAGGCGATACAGGAACTGGCGCATGAGCAGATGGAGCATGGAGCAGCCTGCCTTGACGTGAATGTGGGTCCCGCGGCCGCCGATGCCCGCGAGGCCATGGAATGGCTGGTGATGACCATCCAGGAGGCCGGCGAGTTCCCCCTCGCCATTGACAGCCCGAAGCCCGAGGTCCTTGAGGCAGGCCTCCGCCTCTGCAGGGCAAAGCCAATGATTAACTCCACAACGGCCGATCCCGGGAAAATGGAGGTCCTCCTTGCCCTGGCAAAAAAATACGGCGCTTCAGTTATCGGCCTCTGCATGGACGCCAAGGGAGTTCCTGCCGACGTTGACGGTCGCGTGGAGCTTGCCGCGACGATATTTGCCACGGCCGTGCAGGAGCATGGCCTTCCCCCCGGCGATGTCTATCTTGATCCCCTCATACTGCCTGTAAACGTCACGCAGGACACACCCTGGAAGGTCCTCGAGTCGATAAAAACCATCCGCTCCCTCGATGAGCCGCCTCCCCATGTGATCATAGGCCTCTCCAATGTCTCCCAGAAATGCAGCAACAGGGAGCTCATCAACCGCACGTATCTTGCGATGGCGATGGGAGCGGGACTTGACGCGGTAATCTGCGATGTCCTGGACAGGGATCTTGTCAACACTGCCGTTACCGCCAGGATTCTGCTGAACCGGGACATCTACTGCGACTCCTTTCTCGAGGCATACCGGAGCTGCGCAAAGTAAAGACCAGGAGGAACCGAGGAATGGCACTGACGGGCATGCAGGTATTCAAGCTCCTGCCTAGAACCAATTGCGGCGACTGCGGGTTTCCCAAGTGCCTGGCCTTTGGCATGGCTGTCGCTTCAGGCAAGGCCGATCCCTCGCTCTGCCCCCACCTCTCACCTGACGCGGAGAACACCCTGGAAGAGGCGTCATCGCCTCCTATCCGCCCCGTGGTGATTGGCACGGGGGAACATTCCGTCACCGTGGGCAATGAGACAGTCCTCTTCCGCCACGAGGAGACCTTCTACAACCCCACAGCCTTTGCGGTCATGCTGGAAGACACCATGGAAATCAGCGACCTCAGGCATGCCCTTGATCACATCGGGATGCTCCAGTTTGAAAGGGCCGGATCGCTGATGAAGGTCAACCTCGTGGCGCTCCGCCATGGATCAGCAGGCATCGAGGCTTTCACTGAGACAGCCCTGGCAATACGAGAGGCTCTTCCTCTCCCCCTCATCCTCATGTGCAGCGACATGGGCGCGATGGAATCAGCTCTTGACCGCATAGGGGGAAGCCGCCCCCTCATCGACTGCCTCGTGCCTGAGCTGATTCCCGCGGCGGCAGCTCTTGCGGAGAAGCATCACTGCCCTCTTGTGGCGCGGGCCGCAGCGCTTGATGAAATGGCGGCCGTCACCGAGAGCCTCAAGGGCAGGGGCATCAGGGACCTGGTGCTCTCCCTTCCCTCCCTGTCCCTCTCGGAAGAACTGGCAGGCCAGGTCCACGTGAGAAGGCTCGCTTTGAAAAAGAGCCTCAGGTCCCTGGGCTATCCCACCATTGCCTCATTCAGGGACGGGGACGGCGACTACGGTTACCTGCAGTCGGCGGCAAGCCTTACAAGGTATGCTTCGGTCATAATTCTGCCTTCATGGGATCCCGCTCCCCTTCTCCCCCTCCTCACCCTGCGGCAGAACATCTACACCGATCCCCAGAAGCCAATCCAGGTAGCTCCAGGCATCTATCAGATCGGGAGCGTGTCAGATCGTTCGCCCGTGCTTGTCACCACCAACTTCTCTCTCACTTATTTCGTCGTCTCAGGAGAGATAGAGGCAAGCAAGATACCTTCATACCTCCTGGTCGTTGATACCGACGGGACTTCAGTGCTCACCGCCTGGGCCGCCGACAAGTTCAACGGGCCCATTATTGGCGGAGCCATAGAGAAATACGGCATAGGGGAAAAAGTGAAGCACCGTACCATCGTTCTCCCGGGACATGTGGCGATACTCTCGGGCGCAGTCAATGAAGCCTCGGGGTGGAACGCCCTGGGGGGGCCGCGGGAAGCCTCGGGAATCCCTTCATACCTGAAACAGCGGGGGCCTTCGTGGCAGTAACATGAGCAAAGAATGCAAGGTGGTATTTCTCCCTTCAGGCAAGACCGTGAATGTCCCCCGGGGCGAGAGCCTTCTCGCCGCGGCCCGCCTTGCATCCATCCCTGTGGAGAGCCTCTGCGGCGGCCAGGGAACCTGCGGGAAATGCATTGTCACTGTCTGCGAGGGCCAGATTAAGCTTAACGAGCCTTACTGCGACGGCTGCGACAGCATGGCACGGCCTTATGTCCGCGCATGCCGCGCGGAAGTCCTTTCAGATCTTACAGTGGAGCTGCCACCCGGCAGCCTTTCCGTTGATATCCCGGCAGCGCCTCCCGGAATTCTTGCCCACAGGGTCGATGAGCCCCTCTCCTCCATAAGTGCCCTTGCACTTCAGCCCCCCTCGGAGAGAGACAATTCAGCAGACCTCGAGAGACTCGGCGCAGCCTTGAGAAAGTGCCACGGGGCTTCCTCATTCTCCCCTGCTCCCGGATTCCTCAGGGACCTGCCTGAAAGCCTCAGGAAATGGCATTGGAAGACCAGGGCAGTGCTCACAGGCCCGCAGACCTCGCGGGAGCTTATTGCCCTTCTCCCTCCTGAAGGGCCTGCCGGGCACTGGGGGCTCGCGGTGGACCTCGGGACAACCACAGTGTCATCAGCCCTTGTCGATATGGAGACAGGCCAGATAAGCCGCATCGCCACCATACTCAATCCCCAGCTTACTTACGGTGCCGATGTCATATCCAGAATCATCCACGCCTCGAGACCCGGGGGCCTTGAGGAACTGCAGGCAGTCATCAGGGAGGGCGTCAACAGGCTCATAGCATCCCTCTGCGCCGCCTGCGGAGCGGAGGAGGAATCCATATACAGCGTGATGGTCTCCGGGAATACCACTATGCTTCACCTTCTTTACGGCGCCGATCCGGCCTACCTGCGCAGGGAGCCTTATGTCCCCGCCGCCACTTCCTTTCCCACCCTGAAAGCCGGCGAGCTGGGAATCTCCGTACACCGCCACGCGATCCTGGCAGCCGTCCCCGGCGTGAGCAGCTATGTGGGCGGCGATATCACCGCCGGTATCATTGCCTCGGCAATGCACAGGGACAGCGCCGTCTGCCTTCTCATGGACCTTGGGACCAACGGCGAGGTGGCCCTGGGGAACAGCGAGTGGCTCCTTTCGGCCTCCTGCTCGGCAGGGCCTGCCTTTGAAGGGGGAGGGATATCCTGCGGGATGAGAGCTGCCACAGGCGCCATTGAGAAGGCGGAATTCCGGAGATCTTCACAGCGGTTCAGTTTTTCAGTTTACGGAGGCGGGCAGCCCATGGGAATCTGCGGCTCGGGCCTTATAGATATCGCTGCCGGGCTCTTCCGCCATGGAATCATTGATCGCGCCGGGAGATTCAGGAAAGACGACAGCCTGGTCGCGTCGTGCACCGGTGACGGCGGGAAGGCATATCCCCTCATTTCCCGCCGCCAGGGCGCCGCCCGCTCCCTTTCAATAAGCGAGGCTGACCTTGAGAACCTCATAAGATCCAAGGGAGCCCTCTATTCAGGCGCCAGCGTTCTTCTGGGGAAAATGGGCCTCTCCTTTGCCGATGTGGAGCTTTTTTACATCGGCGGGGGCTTCGGGAGCTTCCTGAACATAGAAAATGCCGTTACCATAGGGCTTCTTCCCGATATCCCCCGTGAGCGGTTTGTTTTCCTGGGAAACAGCTCCCTGGGCGGGGCCATCGCCATGCTTGTCAGCGGCACTGCAAGGCGCGAGGCGGAAGAGGTGGCTCGTCGAATGACCACAATAGAGCTTTCCCTGGATCCCGATTTCATGAACGGCTACACGGCATCACTTTTTCTCCCCCACACCGATGAAAGCCTTTTCCCTGGAGTCTTGGAGAGTCTGAAGAGGATCGCCACAAAGGAACTTTAAAGGCTGGAACGAATTACCCATAAGGGCACCGGGCCCGATTGCCCGCACCCCACTCATAAGGAGAGATGAAATGGATAGAAGAGATACTTTCACGAAAGAAGAATGGGAGCTTATCTCCCACGCCCCGATGAAAGTGGCTTTCATGGCCTCTGCCGCCGACAGGGGCTTCATAGCGGACTCAAGGGAGCTTTCAGCCTTTCCCACAATCTTCGCCGATGCCATGGAAACTTACAAGGACAACGAGCTCATCTCCTTTATCTTTGACGATCTGAACCATCACCGCGAGCATGCGGATCTGAGGGCGCGGGCCGAAGAGGCGAAAAAGCAGAATTATTCCCTCACGCAGACTCTCATGGAGGATATCGTGAAGGTCTTCGAAATCCTCCAGAAAAAAGCTTCAAAGCCCGAAATGGTGGCCTTCAAGAAAATGCTTTACAATATCGCCTTTGAAATAGTGAACGCCTCGGGCGAGGGCTTCATGGGCACGGGAAACAAGATAAGCGACAGGGAGGCCGCATACCTGGAGAAGCTCAGGAGCGCCCTGGGCCTTCCCTGACAGTCCCTCTATCCTCCGGAAGGCGGTTACCGCCTTCCGGAAAAGGAGCGAACTCGAGTGGAGACTTACAAGGAGCAATGGACCGGGAAAGTTCTGGAAGTAACCATCGGCGCCACGGCTGCCGAAGGAGGTACGCGCGTGGCCGCCGTGAGGATCGGAGGAGAGACTACCCTTCCTTTCTATCTCTTTGAGGGCGAAATGCCCCATATGCCTGTCATCGCCATGGAGATTTTTGACAGGCCGCCCCATGATGCCCCCGGGGCCCTGGCGGAGGTTTTTTCCGATGTCTGGGACGACGCGGCGCGGTGGGCGGAAAAATGCGTGGCCTCCTTCGGAGCGGAGATGATATGCCTGAACCTCATCTCCACGAAGCCCGACGAGGAAGACAGCGGCCCCGGCGAGGCACGTGAGACAGTCCGCAGAGTTCTCGGGGCGGTAAAAGTCCCCCTGGTGATAAGGGGCCCCGGCGTGGCGGAAAAGGACAACCTCATCATTCCTGCCGTGAGCGAGGAGGCAAAGGGGGAGCGCGTGCTTCTGGGCGCCGCAGTGCAGGAGAATTACAGGGAGGCCGTGCGCACCGCCCTTGCCAACGGGCACTGCCTCATAGCGGAGTCCCCGATAGACATCAATATCGCGAAGCAGACAAATATACTGCTCGGTGACGAGGGGCTCCCCCTCGACAGGGTCGTGATGGATCCCACGACAGGCGGCCTCGGATACGGCCTTGAATACACCTATTCAATCATGGAGCGGGCCAGAATAGCGGCCCTCGGGGGAGACAGAGTCCTGGGGTGCCCCTTTGTGAACTTTGTGGGCTACGAGGCCTGGCATGCAAAAGAGGCCAAAGCCGACAATCCCCAGTGGGGAGAGAGAAACCGCCGCGGTGCCCTCTGGGAGGCAATGACTGCCCTGGCATTCCTTCAGGCCGGCTCCGATCTCCTTGTGATGCACCATCCTGCGGCGGTCTCCCTTGTCCGCAAGGCCATTCTGGACCTCAGAGGCGGGACTTCCACGCGATAAAAGGAGCACCATGGAGGGTCCAGAAACCTCTCGGGAAAAAGAAAGGGCGATAGCACTCAGTGCCTGGTCCGTGCTGTTTTTTTCCCTTCTTGAGGTGTTTTTCATCTGGTCCTCGGGGAACTCCCTCATGGCACATTCCGTGCCGATCAGGGTAATGCTCACCGCCCCATGCTTTATAATAGCCCTTTTCGTGAAAAAACCCGGGAGCTTCACTGCCCGTATCGTCATGCTTACCGCTCTGATGCTTGCCCTGGCACAGTTTGCATCGCTCTGTCTTATTATAAAGCTCTTCGCGAGCGGGATAGCGCCTGCCTGCTACGGCTTCTATGCCCTCGTTGAAGTATTGGCGCTGGCAGCCACCCTGCGCCTTGTCCATGTGTCGGCAAAATAAAGGGGAAATTCCCCGGAAAAGGAGAAGATACTATTATGAGTTCTCAGCAAGAGATAGTCTTCGGCTCCCTTGCCCGCCTCTGGGCCAGCAGGGACAAGGAAAGCAGCTTTGTCATCATCAATGCCGATGTGCCCAGGAATTACTACGTGCAGTTCTCCACGGCTCCCGGAGATATTCTTTGCGGCGAGGCGGTGGGAAATGCCCACCTGAAAGAGGAGCACAGGATCCCTGAGTCCCGCATGGAGGAGCTTCTCTCAAAGGGCTGGGAGCAGGAGAGCGAGCCCGGCAGCTCCCCTTTCCGCCAGTGGCACATCGCCGGCGAGGCATCCCTGAGAGAGGTTGCCTCAGAAGTGGTGGAGCTCCTCGGGCGGGTATACGGTATCCCCCGGGGGCAGGCAATCACCATTGAAGAAGACACGTGGGGCCCGCGGGAAACATCGATAAGCATACCCGGTGAAGGCCTTGTCTCTATCTCTGACGAGGGCCCCTCCCTTTTCTGCCCCTCATGCGGGACACCAAGAAAAGGTGATGACGACTTCTGCGGCGAATGCGGCGAGCGCTTTTCGCCATGAGAACTGGGACCTCCCGTTGCTGGCACTTTACAGGTGCGATTGCAGTACCATGAGGTAAGTAAGTGAATGAAAGGAGAAGCAGAATCATGCGGGATAAAAGAAGCTTGACATTGTTCCTGCTGGCAATTGCGGCGGTTATGCTCATTACGGGGGGATCAGCTCTCCCGCAGGACGACTACACGCCGCCCAAAGCGGGGCAGATTTACAAGACCATGCAATGTGATCTCAACGGTGACGGCGTCCGTGAAAAGATCGCCGTGAAAGTGACGAAAGTAATTGACGAGGGATGGCTCGGGCAGCTCATTGTCATGGACGAGAAAGGCAAGGTGCTCTGGGAAGGTCCGAAGGGGAAAGACGTCAAGGACTCAACCCCTCTTGTCATGCGCTCACTTGACTGGGGTGTGAGCCTCCCCGAGCTGCTTGCGGACATCGACGGCGACGGCAAGGTCGAGATGCTCGTGCCCGAGCCCATCTCGGACGTAAGGCCATGCTATTACCGGAGCTTCCGCTGGAACGGGAAGGGCTTTGACTTCCTGCAGTCCAGGGCCCTCATCGAATCGGCACCGAAATCAGGCCTCTATAAATGGAGCAGCACCAAGGAATACAAAACACGGTGGATCATGAACTTTTCCCAGGGGAAAAGCGGGAGCGCCCTGCTGGTGGGTGCCTATGACATGACTGACGGGTGCTCCTACGGCAGGGCCGAGGTGAAGCCTGCGCCGGGGGGGTTCAAAATCGTGCGGTGGATCGAGCCTATGAAAAAATCAGAGTAATGCTGCAATGAAAGAACCGCTGACCACTGGAACAGTATTGAACGAGCGTTACCGCATCACCGGCATCATAGATTCCGGCGGCATGAGCACCATCTATCATGCGGAGGACCAGCGCCTGGGAAGCCGCTGGGCTATCAAGGAGCTCATGGTGGTGACCCAGGACAAGGAAGAGCAGAACATCATCCAGGCCCAGTTCAAGAAGGAGGCCGAGATACTCTCGCAGCTCTCCCATCCCAACCTGCCCAAGGTCTTTGATTATTTTGTCCAGGGCGAGCGGGAGTTCCTCGTGGAGGAGTACGTGGAAGGCAAAAACCTCCTCTCTCTTGTCGATGAAAGGGAGTCCTTCCCGGAGGAGGAAGTAGTGAGCTGGGCGCTCCAGGTCTGCGAGTGCCTCGTTTACATCCATGAGAAAGGGATTGTGTATCGCGATCTCAAGCCTTCCAACATCATCGTGAGGGAGAACGGCACGGTGAAGCTCCTGGATTTCGGCATCGCGAGGATTTACTCATCGGGGAAAACCCAGGATACCATCATCATGGGCACGCCCGGCTACTCGCCTCCCGAGCAGTACGGGAAAAGCCAGACTGACGCCCGCTCCGATATATTCAGCCTGGGAGCCACCATGCATTTTCTCCTCTCGAGGCGCGACCCGGGGAGTAACCCCTTTGCCTTCCCTCCCCTCACCCAGCTGAACAGTTGCTTTTCGCCGGCCATTGAGGCCATAGTCGCCAAGGCGGTGATGACCGATCCGGCCCTGCGGTTCCAGAGCGCAAGGGAGATGAGAGACGCCCTGGCCAGGAAGAACGAGGCGGTCGTGAATGAGCTGGTATTTGACTATGGCGCGGGAGACCCGGCGTGGCAGCCCTATGCCCTGGCATCGGCTGTCCTCGCCGCCATTGACGTGGGCCTCACGGTCATCAACCCCGTCTGGGCCATTGACCTTCTCCTTTTCGGGATGCTGCCCTTTGTGGCGTCCCTGCCGCCTGTCCTCTACGGTGAGCTGAAAAAGCGCTCCGGCGTGAGGATTATGACGCGCGAAAGCGGCATCACCTTCTTCTCGCCTGGGGGGAAGCTCCAGGCAGCCTGGGATGACGTTGAATCACTTGTCTTTTCCGTGAAAAAGGCATCGCCCCATGGCACTCCTCTTGTGGCTGAAGTCGAGGTCCGCACGCGCAACGGGAAATTCTCCTATGATACCTCGCCGATGCCACCGGGAGGGGTATCGCTTTCGCTGAGAAACCATGAAGCCCTCACGGAGCTCATCATCAAGAGGGCGAAGCTCCGCCAGAAATCACCCGGCTCCCACATCTACACCAGGGGCTGAAAAGCCAGCCCCTTCACTTCGCCAGGCGCAGGTCTCCCCAGAGGCCAATCTTCCTGCCGATGATAACCACTATTCCTTTCACGCCTTCGATGGTCTTAGCCTTTTCAATGGCCTCCTCCACGTCATCCTCTGTCTTCACCAGGTTTCCCAGTGCCGTGGCTGCTGCATCCGCCAGGGCTGCTGAAGGGGAGAGCACCGAGGCGGCATCGGCCCTGCCGAAGCTGAGCGAGGGCCCTATCACCCCCGACGAGGTGCAGAGTCCCGCGGGAAAACTGTCAACCTCAATCACCACCTTGTCCCCGAAACAGGTGTTGTCGGTGAAGATTCTCACGGCCCTGGCCCTTGTGGAGGAAATGAAGATATCGCCGCCGTTTTCTACGATCACTTCAGTTGAAAGGCAAAGGAGCGCCTTCCCCACGTATTCGGCCACGGCGCCGGCCACGGCCGCCATCGGTCCTACGCCGGCAGCCCTGGCCCCTTCCATCATCTCCGTCACGAGGGGGTGGGCCTGCCAATCTGTGGCGAGAGGCTCCAGTGACGTAAGGAAGGGGGGATGGCTCAGCCCATACTTCTCTATGATGCCCCAGGCTTCCTTGAGGGCTTCCAGGGCTTCCCGCGGGAGTCCCGGCCTGCTCAGGACGAAAAGATCCGACTCCCTGTACGTCACCGTGAAGGGAACCAGAGGACCCGGTGAAACGGTCCTCCTGTAATGCCTCTCCCTGTAGCGCCCTTCCATCAGATCGATATCTTCAGCACGTTCACCGGGCAGGCATCGACACAGAGGGTGCACATGATGCACCTGTCCTTATTGAGCTTTACCTCGTAGTCCTCCCTGTCGAGGGAGAGCGCAGAAGAGGGGCACACTGCAGTGCAGGCGCCGCAGTGGATGCAGCGCTCGTCATCCCTGGTGATCTCCTTGGATATGGCTTCAATCTGCACTCCTTTCTGCTTCACAAAGGCGATTGCCTTCTCGAGGTTCTCTGCATCGCCTTTAAGCTCCAGGACCAGTTTTCCTTCCTCGGTGGGCGTGATCCTTGCATTCAGGATGTTGAACTTGAGGTCATATTCCTTGACAAGCACGTAGGTGATGGGCTCTTCTATGAGGCCCTGCGGAAAGGTGAGGATAAAACGCTGTGTGCGGGTCATCATGCTTCCCTCCCCCTTATCTCAAGAGGCTTCGCAGTCAAAGACTCTTCAAGAGGCCTCACTGGTGTGGTAAGGAGAAAATCGCCCTTCTTTATCCACGATTTCAGTGTCCCGGCAATCTCCCTGGCCATCCTGTAGCTTGAGAGCGGCGCAGTTTTAATCACCTTGCCCCTTATGGTGACGGAGCCGCTTCGCAGCTCGCTGAAGGTGAACCTTGCCAGCTCAGGGCGGCTTCTTTTCTCCACGCTGTAATCAAAGACAGGCACAAGGATATCCTCATCCCTTATCGCCACCGAGGAAACCATCTCCTCGTCGAGCAGCGGGACGGCCGTGCCTATTCCCACGTAAAGGGTGGCGCCGTAATTGTGAAAGGTGGCGCCCCTGAGGTACCGTGCATTCATTCCCCTCAGGTCGCCTGCCACGGCTATGGTGGCGCCCGGCCCTATGGGAATTCCTTTTTCATTTTTTTCCCTTCCCGTGTTGTGCTGCGTTCCTTCCCACACCACGTACCCCACGCCTCCTCCCAGAAAGATTCTTGTTCCCACGCCGATGGCGCGGCACCGCGGGTCATTGATAAGGGGCGAGAGCTGGCCGGAAGTGGAGTATGTCGCATTCCCCATGGAGGGCAGGAGCTTTCCCATATAGGTATAGATGGTCCTTGAAGATGAGTTGGTGGCCGCGACATAGTTCTGGTAAGCATTCCTGGGGTTGTAGAGGTATGCCTGGTTTACCGCGCCGAGATCAATATAGGTGTCAATCCTTCTGCGGGGATAGCAGTCAGTGGGCCTTGCCGTGGCAAGAAGGTGCACCGGCTTTCCCGCCACCAGCTCTTCAATCACATGCCCCCCGCCGTAAGCAATCCCCTGCGAGTCCGAAGGCTCCGTGGCCCCTATATAGGCATCTACGGCCGCAAGGCCCCCGAATACGGGCACATCATTGAGCCACACCTTGTGCATCTTGATGGGAGGGTCGGAATGGCCGAAATTGATGAAGGCCCCGGAAGAGCACATGGCGCCGAAGGTGCCTGTCGTCACCACGTCCACTTCCCTGGAGACCTCCTGAGCCCCCTTCTTTTCCACCAGGGGGATAATCTCTTCCGCGGTGAGGACTACGGCTTTCCCTTTCTTTATCTTCTCGTTGATTTCGTCATAAGTCTTCAAGACACCAGCTCACCTCTTTTCCATACTCTGCATGCCATGCTCAATCTTCCTGCCGTCACCTTGTTTCTCCTCCTGGGGGAATTCCTTTTTTACCGCGCGGTATATGGCGCCAGACAATTCGGCAAAGCTTCTTTTCGCCTGCTCTGAGTCATGGATTTCCCTGCCCATGAGGGAAAGGGCATAGGGCCTCCCGGGGTAATAGACAATGCCTGCGTCCAGCAGGGTTCCGGCGAGCTCGCCGGTTTTGTGGGCTATGGGAATCCCCGGAGGAAGGCCGGCCGGGATGAGATCCCTCCGCTCCTGGCCCCGCAGGACTGCCATAATCTCCTTCGAGGGGCCGTCAGTCCCTTTATAAAGCACGGTGAGGAGCTTTGTCATGTCCCGGGGCGTCGTCATATTGTCAAGCCCCCTGTCCATAGCCTCAAACTCAAATATTTTCCTTTTCACCACAGTGTTCTCGAGCCCCATGCCTTTCATTCTGCGATTCACCCCCTCCATCCCGCATTTCGCAAGGAGCACATCGGAGGCGGTGTTGTCGCTTTTCACTATCATGAGGCGGGCCAGTTCCCGGTAGGTGTATTTTTCGCCAGCTCCCCTGTCGCCTACCACCCCCGAGCCTCCCACGATATCTTCCTCCCTTATGGTGCACTCCCCGTCAAGATCCATAAGGCCTTCGTCGGCACGGTGATAGCACTCCACAAGGATCGGAACTTTTATCACGCTTGCCGCCGGGAACAGCTCCGTGTCCCTTATCTCCCTGTGGACTCCTGAGGAAAGGTCCCGCCACGAGACGCCGAGAATGCCGGGAAATTCCCTGGAAGCCTTCTCAAGGGCCTTGCCAATCTTCATCGCAAGGGCTTCGACCCTCAGTCCGCTGTCAGAGCGGGAAGAGGCCTGGGGAGAGGGCACGCTTCGGGAAGGCACGGGCGTCTTCGGGCCGGGGGCCTCCGGCAGGGATTGCCGTTCTGAGCTGCAGCAGAAAGTCAGCGCTGCAATGAGGATAAGAAGCGGCAAAAGAAAGATATGGTGTTTTTTTTCTCTGGCCATGGAACCTGCCTGCCGCAGTGAATGCCTGAGCATTTCTCCACAGGTGCCATTTCCCCTCTTCGGGGAAAACTGCCAGCGCACCAGGTAGGAGAGAAGGCGGAAGTATCGAATTGAGAAAACAAGGCTCCTTGGGCAGGGACCGGTACATGAGAAAAGGAGGTGAGATTATGTCAATAATCAGCCTGCTTGCACTCCTTATAATTGCATCAATCGCAGGCTCCATAGGGGCCCAGCTCGCCGGCTCGTCGAAAAAGGGGTGCTTCGCTTCTATTGCGCTTGGATTCATCGGGAGCTTCATAGGGCAGCTCGTGGCGATACATTTCCATCTTCCAATGCTCTTGTCTTTTCGTCTCTATGGGCAGGATTTCCCCGTGCTGTGGGCCATAGCGGGCGCCGCCCTCTTCGTGGCGGTACTGAACCTTTTCGGGGCGGGAAAGAAGGACTGATTATTTTTTCCCCTGGGATTCGCCGAGGGTCTTTGCGAGCTCCTCCCTCACCAGATCTTCGGTAGGCTGCTCCGATTCAGGCACAAACCTCTTGATTTCCTTGAGGGCGTATTGGGAGACTTCAAAGCAGTAATACATGGTATTGTTGGCTTTTTCCACGAGCTTGAGGCCCTTGCGCAGATGATCCTCCTCGGGATCGACAAGGTACATCCTGAGCTCGTCCATGGCATTGGAAAAGATCTCGATGCCTTCCTTGAAAGAGTTAAGGGGCCGGCTCATGACATACTGCCCCCCTTCTGGGAGCTTGTCAAAGTTCAGCTTTCTCTCTATGGCGAGTATTCCCCTGTGCATCTCGTCAAGCATCAGCGACGTATTGGTGAGTATCCTGTCATAGGCTTCCTTGTCGATGTTCCCGCAGAGGAGATCACCGGTCATGCGCATCAGCTGCAAGAGATAAAGCCTGTTTTCCGGAGTCCCTATCGGATATTCACAGGTCTTGCATTTTTCTCCGCCACCTGGTTCCTTATCGCCGCATTTCAAACACCACATAGGCTCTCTCCTCTTCATCAGCGTCAAATATCTGACGGACCATTGTCAGTAAATAGTTCTTCATCGCTCCCTCTCAATTCCTTTTTCTCCCCTGCAAGGCCTCATCCTTTTTCAGGGAAAAAGCTGGCCTCTCCCGGCAAACAAAGAAGGCCGGGAGGTACTCCCGGCCTTGCTGCATCCCTGGTTATTCTTCTAGAACATCTGGTTGCCCATGGGGCTGTAGTTCAGCTGGGCATTCTGGAACTGCTGCATATAGGTGTCAAGCGTGCCCCTGTTGGTCATCTTGTCGCCGTCATTGCCATAGACCGTGGTCTGCTTCTGGTCAACGCCCTGGAGGTTCATCTGCCCGCCGGGGAGGGTGATGCGGACCTTGTTCACGTTGCCATCGGGCTTGTCGGCGCACATCAGGACCTTTGACCCGTCCTGGAGTGTGAAGCAGGCATTCTTGGTCTTGAACTCATCCTTGGAGCCATCAGGGTTCTGGATATGGGGATCGCCGTATACCTTCCAGTCCCTCGGGCTCTGGGCTGTCTTGGATGCCCCGGACACCGCAGAGGCCGATGCCGCCGCGCCGCCGCCTGCCGCTGCCGCCGCCGCCGCCGAGGCATTCCCCCAGGCTGCCGCCTTGGCCCAGGCGCCCTTGCCGTCAGAGCCTGCCGCTGCCATCGCGAAGCCGTCGGCGAGATCCTTCTGCCCGCCTCCCGGCTCATGGACTTTCACCGTGTCGCCTTTCCAGCTTACCTCGCACCCGCCGGGAGTTTTGAAGGTTTGGCCCTTCTGGAGCTCCACGGTGCCCTCACCGTTCTGCTGCTGGCCCTGCTGGCCGGGGATCTGGTTGGGCTGCTGGCCCTGCTGGCCCTGCTGGTTCGGAGGCATCATGCCGTTGCGCTGCATCATCTGCATCATCATCATCATCATCTGCATCATCAGCTGCATCATCTGCTGCATCTGCTGGCCGCCGCCCATCTGCCCCATCTGCCCCATCTGCCCCGTCTGCCCGAACGAGCCGAAGCCGGGGACCATGCCCATGCCGTTGTTGTAGCCCATCGGCTGGGAACCCTGCTGGGCGCCGAAGGCCGGCATTCTCATGGGGCCGCCCCTGTCAAAGGCGCCTTCCGAGAGCTGGAGGCCATCCTGGCCGAAGAAACTTGGACTTATATTGGCTCCCTGCTGCATACCGCCCTGCTGCGCCATCCTGAGCACCTGGGCAATGATATCGTTCTGTGGGAACCCGCCGATTGCTGACATCTTATCCATTGTGAGCCCTCCTTATTTAAATGAAATTTACCGACACAGTCCTCTCTTCTCATGAGCATTATCACGTAGTAAAGACCCATGGTAAAGAGAGTAAAGTTAAAAAAATGTTACTTTTGTAAAAGAATTCTTAAATATTATTAGCTTACATGGTTACAATTAAGGATTTTCCCCATAATGACGGCTATGAACGCCTTTTTGCAGAAAACAGGAATAGGTATTTATTTTTATAAGTACCTCTCAGTGAAAGGAGATGACTATGAAAAAAGTCCCAAAAGGCGCGACCGCGTGGAAATACCTCGTTATAATTGCCTTTACGGCCCTCCTCATCCAGGGATGCGGCGCTCTCAAAAAGGATCAGAAGGCCGATGAGTGCTCCCAGGCTTTCATCACCGCGCTCCTGGAGGGGAAAAGCGGCGAATCATACCAGTTCTATGCTTCAAATGCAAGAGAGACCGTCTCCCGGGAAAAGCACCACGAGACAGTGACACTTCTGCAGTCGCGGTTCGGGCCCTTTCAGGATTTAAAGATTGACTATTTCAGCCACCGGTGGTTCACCATGCATTCCACGAAAGGCGGCGACACAAAGCTCCTCACCATGCTGTACAGCCTGTTCTACTCAGGGAAATACGCCCTTGTCCAGCTGCACCTTCTCAAAAACGGCACTTCCTACCAGGTGATGAGCTGGACCTTCACTCCCACTGCCACCTCGCTTATTGCCATGAACAAGTTTTCCCTCGAGGGAAAGAGCATGGTTCACTTCGTATTCCTCCTCATCATGGCGGCGGAGGTCATCTTCATACTCTACGTGATAAAAAGCTGCATCGGCTCATCGATGAAAAGGAAATACTTCTGGAGCATTTTCTCCCTTGCCGGCATTCCCACCGTCTCCTTTAACTGGTTTACCGGGAAGGTTTTTATCTCATACCTCACCGTGCAGTTCCTCTTCGGGGTAGCCTGGAACGTCACCATTTTCGGCCTCATGCTCACCGCGTCCCTCCCCCTCGGGGCCTTCATTGCGCTTCTTGCGCTCAGGAGCCACAGGCTGAAAATGCAGGCGGAAAAGCCGCCGGAGGAACAGCCAGGCCATGCAGAGATGCCTTCCCGGGAAGAGCCCGGGCAGCCCTGAAGCGAGGATTTTTTTCCCTTCCTGTAGAACTCTTCTTGATATTTCGGAACGCGGGGCAATGACAATAATGAGGAATTTCAGGTTTTTCGCCCTTGGAGGCTCCCTTCTTTTCCTTGTTATTTTCCTTGCGGCATCACTCACCGCAGCCCGCGGAGCCGAGATATACACCCTCATGGCCACGCGCTCATCACCCTCGCTGGGCATATATAATATTCAATATTTAAAGACTTCTATCAACAAGGATGAGCATCTCACAAACGGCTACTACTACCTCAGCGATTTCCAGTTCAAGAAAGCCATAGCAGAGCTTGAGATATGCATAAAGGAACATTTGCAGAGTGCGGAGCACCGCGATCCTCTCCTCCTCTCCGAGGCTTATTCCTTCATCGGTTACTGCCATCTCAACATGAGAAATCCCGGGGAGGCAGTGAAGAGCCTTGAACATGCACTCTCGCTGAATCCCAAGAATGAGGCCGCCCATTTCTTCATCGCCAACGAATATTTCCTTGACGGCAAGATGGACAGGATGAAACAGCACCTCGTTGAGGCCATTGACATCAATCCCAAGTTCGTGGCAGCCCTCAGGATGCTCGCCGAGTCCTACAAGGACGAGGGCAACGGGAAGCTCGCCATCACCTATTACAAGAAGCTCGTCGATATCCTTCCCAACTCGGGGTATTACCGGTTCCAGCTTTACAGGGTCCTCTCCTCGATGGGGTACTACAAGGATGCCGAGGAGCAGATCAAGGCCCTTATGAAGATTGAGCCCAATTTCGCCCTCAACTTCGCCCGCCTTGGAGAGATATCCCTGAAGCAGAAAAAATATGAGAATGCCCTTGGCGCTTACGAGAGGCTCTCGCAGGACAAGCAGTACGCCGTCCAGGGCTTCCTGGGAAAGGCCGGTGTCTATATTGAGATGGGAAAGCTCGAGGAGGCCTCCAATGAGGTAAAGCAAGCCAACAAGCTTGCTCCCAACAGCAAGGATGTGAGGGATGTTTCATTCCAGATTGAGATGATCCGCGAGGAAAAGAGGCGGAGAGTTCTCCAGTCCTCTCTCGTGGTGGGCCTCATCCTTCTCCTCATAAGCCTTCTATGCTTCTATATCTACTCAACACACCGGCGGCACTATATCCTCTCCATCATCTCCAAGTTCAACGAGAGAATAGAGCAGATATACGATATCAAGGAGCTTGGCCTCTTCCTGCCGGAGTTTTTCTCTAAAATCATGTCGCTCAAGCAGGGCTTCCTGCTTCTCTACAACAGGCAGAACAACTCTCTCTCGGCCCTCAGTGCCGACAGGATGAAGGACAAGGAGTTCGGGAACTTCCAGATTGTCACGGGGAATGAGGTGACCAACTGGATTATCCAGGAATCGAAGCCAATCATGGCTCTCAGGGACATAGAGCGCTCAAAGCTCTTTGAAGAGGCCTTTCCAAGCCTTATGGAGCGTCTCAAGCAGCGTGACATGGGCTATATTGTCACTTTAAAGGAGAAAAACTCCTGTGTCGGTTTTGTGGTGCTCGGCAACGAGAAAAAGGACGAGGCCCTCCAGTTCACCCAGAATGACCTGCTGCTCCCCCTCACCACCATTGCAGCCCAGTCCCTCCAGACCCTCTACCTCTTCGAGACGTCCATCATCGACGAGCTCACCGGCCTTTACAACAAGAGGTACTTTTACCAGACCCTCACCCTGGAGCTCAGGAGGGCAGATCGCTACCAGCAGCCCTGCTCGCTGCTGACCTTTGACCTCGATGACTTCAAGAAGCTCAACGATACTTACGGCCATGCCCAGGGAGACCAGGTCCTCAAGGAGATCGGGGCAATCGTGAGAAACAGCATCAGGGAAGGCATTGACGTGGGAATCAGGTCCGGCGGCGAGGAATTCAACATCATCCTCCCTGCCACGAACATGGACCTGGGGTGCACTGTCGGCGAGAGGATAAGGGCTGCCGTTGAAGAGCACAGCTTTGAGGGCTTTGACAAGCCTGTCAGGATCACGGTGAGCATCGGCATCTCGACGTACCCCGACCATGCCCGCAGCGATTCCGAGCTTATCAAGACGTCGGACCAGGCGCTCTATCTTGCAAAGAGGACCGGGAAGAACAGGATTTCAAAGGCCAGCGAGCTTGACACCGCGAAGCAGAGAAAGCCTTACAGGACCGAGTTCCTGCTGGAGAACAGGTTCGACCACCTCAATATCAAGGATGATGCCACGGGGCTCTTCAATTTCTCCTACTTCTCCCTCCGCATCAAGGAGGAGATCAAGAGGGCGAACCGCTACAAGTCTCCCTGCTCGCTCCTTGTGCTGAGGCCCTCCCCCCCCCTTGACGAGGAGCATGCCGAAGAGGTGATGCAGCAGCTCTCCATCATGGTGAAATCAAACCTCCGCGAGGGAATTGACACTCCCACGAGGCTCTCCGACGAGTCCATCGGCATGATTGTGCCTGAAACGCCAAGGGAGAAAGCCTTTATCCTGGCCGAGCGCCTCAAGGCCATCATCGACAAAAAGCAGATCATGGCCGGCAGCGTTCTCATATCGGTCTGCATAGGGCTCTCATCATACCCCGAGTGCTCCTCTTCGGCAAACGAGCTGATGGAGTCAGCCTCGAGGGCCCTCAAGCGCACCCGCACCGAGGATGAGAAGGTCATCGTGGCGTCGCTTCTCTGAGGCGTGGCGACCCGTGCCTGAGCCGTGGCGACCCGGCCCTGACGCCGCAGCCTGCCTTCCCGGGCGTGGCTCCGGGAAGCCCCCTCCCCTAGCCGTCAATATAAGACTCAAGGAGCCTCCATGCCATATTCCTTGTGCTGAAAGAGAGCCTGTAGGAGCCGCCCCCGGAAGTGACGGCGAAGTAATAGCACCAGTCGGCGCCCTCCCTCACACGGTGGGCGAGGTTCACCCCCTCGACAGGATAGCTCCTGCGGCGCCAGAGGAACGACCGGGGCCTGAACCCCCGCGCCGAAAAAAGCACCATGGCCTCGACGGGCTCGTCAATTTTCTCGAACAGAAGACTCCCTCCCTTGCCAGAGATCCACCTTTATTATAGGATACTTTAGTATCCCTGTCAAGGGAGCCCATGGAAACCGATCTCTCTCTTCACGAAGCGGCAGAATATCTCCGCGGCAGGGAAGAACGGTGCAGGTTCCCCGGCAGGTATCAGGAGGACACTCTCGAAGATTTCACAGGGATATATCTCAAGGGAGGCTCATCCATGGAGAGACCTGCCGGATTTCTGATGGCAGGGCCGCTTCCCAAATGACGATATCATCTGCAGATGAGGTGGAGAGATGGACAAGGCGCAGGAGTTGTTCAAGGAGTTCCCCCCGGCGGTGAGGCAGGAGCTCGACAGGTGGTGGAACCTGCTGAGCGATGAGCAGAAGGCTGAAACAGCCCGTGTGGTGGAGATGCTGAAGCCCCTGGTCCAGGGAAAGGTGGGCCTCATCAGGGATCTTCTCAGGCTGATGGAGGATCAATACACCCCTCTCCTGTTTCCCAGGAGCAGGATTGCCATTGTCGGCCCCGTCAACGCCGGAAAGACCACCCTTTTCAACCAGTTCATGGAGAAAAAAGAGGACAAGGGCAAGGTGAGCCCCGTCCCGGGGACCACCAGGGAGATCCGCCAGGCGGAGGCGGGTTTCTGGCAGGTGGTGGACACCCCTGGAGCCGATCATGGCACCAATGTCGGTGACGAGGAAAAGATGAAGGCACTGGATGCCGCCGCCCAGGCTGATTTCATAATAGCGCTCTTCGATGCATCACACGGAGTCACCGCTTCGGGCAGAGAGCTTTATAAGGAAATACTCGCCGCCCGGAAGCCCCATGTCGTGGCCCTCAACAAGATTGACCTGGTGAAAAAGGACCTGAAGGAGATTATTGCCGATACCGCAAAGGCTCTGGGCCTCCAGGAAGAGCAGATCTGCGCGGTGAGCGCCGCAAAAGGTGAAAACATGGGATCCCTTGTCTCGGCAATCGTGAAAGCCGACAGCAGGGTCCTTCATAGCATGGGCAGGGTCATGCCCCAGTACCGGCACATGCTCGCCCAGCGCTGGATACTGGGCGCCTCAAGCTCGGCAGGGGTCATCGGGCTCACCCCCATTCCCTTTGTTGACCTCATCCCCCTCACCGCCCTCCAGTGCGCCATGGTGCTCAACGTCGCCTCGATTTACGGCTATAAAATCACTTTTGCGCGGGCCAAGGAGCTTATCGCCACCTTTGGGGCGGGGATAGCGGCCAGGACCCTTTTCGAGCAGCTCAGCAAGCTCGGGGGAATCCCGGGATGGATTCTCGCCGCCGCCATAGCATCGGCCACAACTGCCGCCATAGGCTTCACCGCCGAGAAATGGTTTGAAAAGGGAGAGAAGGTATCGGCGGCGACATTCTCCCGGATGGCGAAGAAACTGACCGACGAGATCATCCCCCGCCTCACCTCCCTGGGAAAAAAGAAGCCCGACAAGGAGAAGCTTGAAAAGGCCATCACGAGAGCCCTGGAGGAGGGCGGCGACTGAGATGCGCTGCGCCGCGGGGTTCTTGAGGCCCGCTCCCGACTATATCCAGAGTATCCTTATTTCATCGGCCAGGACCTCGAACTCCCGGTCGCCGGTGACCAGCTCGCCTTTTCTCTGCTTTGCGAGGGCGGCGGCAAAGCAGTCCCCGTAGGCAAGGGAATGAGAGGCCTTCATCTGCGCCGCGGTCCGGGTCAGCACCTTGTCAGCGTCGATGATATCGAGTGCCATCAGGTCGATCTGCGCGGCCTTTTCATCTGCAACGGCAGCTCCAAGCTTCCGCATGATGGAATAATAGACTTCGCCCCAGTTCACCGCCGACATGAGCAGGTTGTCTCCCGATTGCTCCGCCTGGTTCAGCAGGGCTTCCACCTGCGCGGAGCCCCGCTCTCCCTGGAAAAAAGAGAGCAGCGCGTAGCTGTCAAGCACCCTGGTGCCGCTCATTCCTTTTCCCTGTCCCTTTTCCGCTCCTCGAGCAGGGCCTCGAGAATGCCCGATCCTCTCAGGGAGCCCCGCTGCTCCCGGTAAAACCGCTCGCTGATGGGTTCTATGACAATCCTGGAGTCATCGTCGATAAAGCAGATCTTGGTCCCTTCCCTTATCCCGTATTTCTTCCTGAGCCTCGAAGGAATCACGATCTGCCCTTTTGAAGTCACTTTTGACGTATGCATCTGGAACTTCCTTCTTACTTTTTTCTTTATTATATCATATATAAGAAAGTAAGTCAAAATTTTTGAGTATTACAATCGATCCTGTTTCAGGCAGCCGGCATCAGTCGTGAGGCCTGGGGCTCTCCGCCCGGCCGGCGGGCATTTGTCTCGGCTCTGAAAGCCGTTCTGACACAAATCCCAAATACCTGCGGAAAAGGAGAATCTCTCCTGGCCTCAGGTGGCAAATACCTGTCTGCCGCGGGGGAAGATGAAGGTGAGACTGTGAGGCGCCGTGCCCCTGATGACGAGGTGGCCTTCGTGGACACACCTGAGGTGGTGGGCCATGCAGAGGGTGATGAGATTGCCCTCGGTATCGGGGCCTCCATGGGAGCGGTATTTGATATGATGCGCGTGGAGGTTGCGCCGGCACCGGCAGCCGGGGAACTGGCACTGGTGGTTATCCCGGGCGAGCACGCGGCTGTGGAGGTCTTTTTTCTCGGGCTGGTCCCAGGCTGAGAGGAAGGTGTCAAGGAGGGCCTCGATGAAGAGGGGAAGGAGAGCCGCATCTGAAGCCTCGGGGCCGAGGTCTCCCTGGGATGCGTGAGCGCCCCGCGATGCTTCCCAGAGCCTCACGGCATGGTTCCAGAGGGGGATGAGGTCCCGTTTCAGGAAGAAGCGGATAAGGGCGCTCCGGTCCTGGGGGTTTGACCCGAAGGTTCCTTCTTTAGGAGTCTCTCCCGAGAGAATGGAGAGGATCTCGGGGAGCTCAGGGTGGGTACCGCCACAGGTGACCTTCCAGATGACCGCGGGAGTCTCCCCGGATGCAGACCAAGAACCTCCTTGCATGGTTTTTTGCTGTGCGAACATCTGGACTGCGGCATCAAAACCCTTATCCCCAAAGGTTTCCGTGGCATTAGAGAGTGCGGGGAAAACCCTCTTGACGGACCTTCCCGTGACGGCCACCTCGAAGGCCTCGGGAGCGATATCCCACTTTTTGTGGACAGCCCTCTTCGCAAAGCGTAGAAATCCCTCGACGGCCTGAATGAGGGTGGCCACAGGGACCTGCTGGGCGTATGAAAGCCACGCACCCTTGACGCGGGTCCCCTCAATGAAGACCCTGGCAAGATGCCGCGCCTGCTCGGGGGTGAGCTTACCCTCCTGCACAAGGTCGAGCATATCGGGATATTCCAAATAACTCCTTTCTAATGAAATAAGAGAATATGCGGCGCTGCGGGACATTCCCAGGCGCTCCCTGGTGTAGTGCCCCAGGCTCAGGAAGAGCATGTCCTTGTATAGCCCGAAATTGTTGAGAGTCCGCAGGAGCCTTCCTTGGTAGAAGGAGAGGGAGTGGCGGAGCGCCGCCATCTTCCTGAGCCGTGCAACGGTCTCGAAGGGATCGGCGGGAGGATGCACCAGGGGACCCCCGTCAGGAGCCCCGACAGCGGTATCGGCGGCGGAACAGCAGCCTGCGGTAGCCTGGAACTCCGGGGGAAGCTCCACCGTGACGGGCTTCCAGGGCAAAAACGCCCAAAGATGAGAGACCTCTTCGAGGTCCTTGTGGACCTGCCGGGCAAGATCTTTCTCGCTGGAGAGAGAAGCCTCGTCATCAAGAGCGCCGATGGCCCCTGCCAGTGCGCCGAGGAGGAGCACCTTTTCCCCTGCGTCGTGATGGCGCTGAAGCCCGTGGCCTGCTGCCGCCGT
Organism: Candidatus Eremiobacterota bacterium; assembly: GCA_031082125.1. Taxonomy (NCBI): domain Bacteria; kingdom Bacillati; phylum Vulcanimicrobiota; species Vulcanimicrobiota bacterium. The sequence continues at coordinate 3,066 of JAVHLM010000007.1, read as the reverse complement.
AGCGCCTTGTGCAACGGTGGGCCCCACCCCTTTACAGGAGCAGCCGGGGTTTCCCGTGCCCCGTGAGCCCGCCCCCTGCGCGTTGCAGAGAGAAGCTCCCGCGGCCTCAGAAGCCATCGGGGGAACCCCGGGCTCTGAACCCTCCGCCGGGAATCCGGGACCCTCCGTCCCCTGCTCACCGGAGCCCTGTGCCCCGGAGCCCTGACCCTCAGACGGCGCCGAAGCGATAAATTCGGCAAGAAGAGCCTCCACGAAGCTCTCCGAAGGGAGCTCCGCCTCCTCCATCCTGCGGAAGACCTCGAGAGCCCGGTCCCACTTCGCGGCAACGGAAAAAGGAACCCGCACGCTCACCGCGAGGCTCCCTGTTTCCTCTTCGTTGTCATCCCCGGCGACGAATGCCCTGATGCCGCTCCCCCCGGGGCCGCCTTCGAGACTGCCCTGGCAGCCTCCTGCCTCTTGAGCTCCGGAGCCCTCCGAAGGTGCCCCCGAAGCATCTGTGCCGGCCTCCCCGGCTTTAAAACGCTTCACCTCCTCTTCAATTTGTCTTATGGTGGAATGCATGGCTTTTCGGAGCCACTCTGACTCAGTCTCAGGAGTGACGACCTGGAAAAGATACCGCAGCGAGCTTTTGCGGAGCCTCCCGCTCTCAAGGGCTTCCCTGATGAGGGGGAGCTTCTGAAGCTCCTTCGCGTTCCGCATCATCTCATAGCCGCTCCTTGACGAGATGCCCAGCTCCTCGCGCACAAAATCGCCAACACGCACATAGCCGAGCTTCTCGAGCCTCCCGTTGAGGGAGAGAAGGGCCTCCCCTATGAGGAGATCGAGCTTGCCACCGGCCTGGGAGAGGCACCAGAGGTTCCAGTCCAGGACCTCGGCGGTAAGGTCGCGGAAAATGTGGCGGCAGTTCGACCGCGAGAGCACCTCGTCGGCGCCGTACGTGACAAGAGGGACGCCGGGGCAAGCATTGAAGACCTGCCCGCCCTCCATGACGGCCTCGTAGCCGGGATACTCGCGGATAACCCCGGGATAAGGCTTAGCAGCCTGGGCGGCAAGAACAGCCTGAGTGGCTGTTTCAGCCTCCCGGTGAGAGACCTCGCCGAGGTGACCTCCTGCCGTGGTATTCACAATGATCCTCCTTTCAAAGGTTATCTTTATGGGAAACATTTGTATCTCTTGATTCTATTATACAGAAATATCAGGAATAAGTCAAAATGGCTTGCAGCATATTTGCTTGTGGTTATAGGGTTTTGAGGCCTTCACAGGATGGCCTCCAGGGAGCCTGAAAGTGATTTTTTGCAGTTTTTTCTGTCAAATGCCGTGAAAAGCCTGCCAGATGGGGGATTTTCCCTTGATATGAGAGTGCCGGAAGGAGTCTCCGTGAAAGGTGGGGCGCTGAAAAATATTTTATAAGGCTTCTCCGGGCTCTGCCCTCAGGGACAGCCTGGTGCTCAATGAGTCAAAATGCCTGTCTTGCCGGCTTTCGGTTCAAGAGAAAAGACTCCTGCCAGGAAAGTCAATCAGCGTTGATCCTCAGGTAATTTCAATCTGATCCGCCTTGCGGCAATCGGGGCTTGATCCACTGTATGATCAGACCTCTTCAGGCCCGGGACCATCAGATAAAGGCCTGATTCCGCTGCGGATCTCCCTGTTCCTGCAGTATATTCCATGGGCGCTCAGCGCGATGACGATGATGCAGGGGATCAGTAAATCATAAAAGTATTGCCTTTTCCGCCTGCTCATGGTCTGGATGCGCGACACGGAGGGACGATTCTTCATATATTCAACATTCACCTGGTCCCCGGCCAAGGATTTCTCTTCAAATGACGAATTTACTCTGGATTGTCTGTGATAAAACGAGGTACCGCGGTATTCTTTTCCACCTGGCGGGGTGAAGCGGTAGGTGACCTCGTGGATGAGCGTGGCATAGCGCTCCTGTGAGGCATTTCTCACAGGGTGGGAAAAAAAAGAGGGTCTTCCCGCCGCGGTATCCTGGAGAACGGTCCCCGCGGTGACCTCTTTCTCTCCCCGCCATGCAAGATACTCAATCACATCGCCTGAAAGCACGAGCAAAAGACAGAAAACTCCGAGATAAAGAAAATATTTTGGATGGATGGACGGATTTACATTCAATTTCATTACCCCCCTGCGTAGCAATTAGGTATTCGCTGCCCTCTCAGGCAATCCTGTTCATGGGGAAAAGGATGCGTGGAGAGAAAAGCTCAGGAAGCAGTGAAGGGTGGTTGGTGCCCTCTTTCAGAGCTAAGGCTTTTGAAGTGGCAGCTTATTCAGTCATGTGATGAAGGCTCCCGATTCGAGCATCTTGCGCACAAGCATCACCTGCCCCAGATGATACGCATTGTGGTCTGCAACGAGCAACGCCTCACGGAGGATGGTCTGCCCGCTGCCATGAGTGATGGGAATGAACAAATCGTTTTCGGGACTTGCAACAAGCTCCTCCATCGTATGCAGATCAGCGCGGAATTTCGCGAGGCTCTCATTCCAGGCAGCCTCGTCGCCGGGAGCCTCACGCTCCGGCCAGTAGCCTTCCGGCCATTTCGGTGAAATATGGCCGGCATCCCTGCTGAATTCCAGGATATCCCACTGGGCTATACGCAAATGCTCCAAAAGCTGCCATATGGAATGGGCGAATCCATCGGGTCTGGCTCCACGAAGCTCCTGAGGAAGGTCGGCCAAAGTTTTATCGAAACCGATATGGGCCTCGGAGCTACGAAGGAGCTTCACCAGGTGCTCCCGGAGCTGCTTCATCAAAGAATCATCCATCATCACATTCCTCACCACCTTCTATTGCATGTGCTGCCCGATAAGTATATCATACCCGCCATGTGCCATCAAATTGCCGGATTTTGGAGAGTGCTCCCCGCTTCCAGAGGGAACTGGCCGGGAGACAGGAGCTGGAACAGCGGATATTAAATGCGCAGAGCCGGATCGCAGGAAGCCACGACAGTGAGATACTGAATTATTTGAATCCTAGCACAAGTCATCACCTCATGGCTGCGTATTCCAGAGATAATCGATCGCCAATTCCAGGGCAAGCCGATCACTGAT